>JBGTBK010000125.1:0-37799 GCA_041749355.1 Sandaracinobacter sp.
GACGGCAGCGCCGGGCGAATCCGCCACGTCGTCCACCAGCCCGAGTTCCAGCACCCGCGCGCGCACGCTGGGATCGAAGTCGGTCCCTGTCAGCGCGACCGTCGGCATGGTGGCCCGGATGGCGCGGGCCAGCGAGGACCCGATGAGGCCGAGGCCGATGATGGAAACACGCGCAAAGGGCAACATCACCGGGCTTCCGCCAGTTCGGTGAGGGCGGCGATCACGCCGCTGTTCTCGGCTTCGGTCCCGACCGAAATGCGCAAGGCGTTGGGAAGGCCCTGGCCCGGCAGCCAACGGGTGAGGAAGCCTCGGTCGGCCAGGCCCTGATACAGGACTTCGGCGCGCAGCGGGCCTTCGTCGGGGCAGATCATCAGCACAAAATTCGCTTCCGACGGGACAGCCCTGAGCCCCTTGTTGCCCAGCCGCCCGATGGCGTCAGTCAGCAGCGCTCGCTGGACGCGATTGCGGGCCCGGCACTCGCTGACAAAGGCCTGGTCCTCGATCGCTGCTTCGGCGGCCGCGAGCGCCGGCACCGAAATGGGGAAGGGCGCCCGTGTCCGGTTCAGCTCGGCAATGATGGCGGCCGGCCCGGTCGCCCAGCCAACTCTCAGGCCGCCAAGCCCATAGATTTTCGAGAGGGTCCGGGTGACAACGACATTCGCCTGCGTCCGGGCAAGGGCAAGCCCGCCGTCCGGGTCCGGGCTGTCCAGATACTCGGCATAGGCCTGGTCCAGCACGAGAAGCACGTCTGGCCGCAGGCCGGCGTGCAGCCGTGCCACTTCGGAAGCCGGGATCATCGTGCCTGTCGGGTTGTTCGGGTTGGCGAGGAACAGAACCCGCGTGTCGGGGCGAACCGCTGCCAGCAGGCTGTCGACGTCGGCGGTATAGTCCTTGTCAGCAGCAGCGATCGGCTCGGCGCCTGCGCGACGGGCGGCAATCGGATAGACCATGAAGCCGTGCTGCACATGGACCACAGTGTCTCCCGGCGCGCAGTAGATCGTGGGCAGAAGCTGCAGGATCTCGTCCGACCCGGTGCCGCAGACGATGCGCTCCGGGTCCAGGCCATGCAGGGCCGCGATCTTCGCGCGCAAACCGGCTGCCGTCCCGTCCGGGTAGCGGTGGATGCCGCCGCTCGCCCCGGCCAGCGCTGCAATTGCTCTTGGGCTTGCTCCCCAGGGATTCTCGTTCGACGACAGCTTCACCGGCTTCACGGCACCATTGCCCTTGGCCGATCCGGGCACATAGGCGTCGATCCGGCTGATCCAGGGGTTCGGGACAGGTGCAGTCAGTGGGCGTGAAGTCTGGGGGCTTGAAGTCATGGGGGGTTCCGTTAGGCGCGGGGGGTGGGAACGGCAAGTGCGCGGCTGTCGCTCCCGCTTTGCAAGCGGCCGCTCCTGCTGCTAGTCCCCACGCCCCGTGCCTTCTGATATTGCCCACACCAGTCTGCGCTTGCCCCAGGACCTTCCGCTCGACAGCGGACTGGCGCTGACGCGACCGACAATTGCCCATGAAACGCTTGGCACGCTGAACGCGGACCGGTCGAACGCGGTCCTCATCTGCCATGCGCTGACCGGCGATCAATATGTGGCGACAGATCATCAGCTGACCGGCAAGCCTGGCTGGTGGACCCGCATGGTCGGCCCCGGCAAGCCGATTGACCCATCCCGGCATTTCATCATCTGTTCCAACGTGATCGGTGGCTGCATGGGCAGCGAGGGGCCGGCAAGCCCGCACCCGGACGACGGCAAGCCCTGGGGCTTGCGCTTTCCGGTCGTCACGATTGCCGACATGGTTCGCGCGCAGGCAGGCCTGCTGGACGCGCTTGGCATTGGCACGCTTCTGGCCGTTGTCGGCGGTTCCATGGGCGGTATGCAGGCGCTTCAATGGGCAGCCAGCTATCCCGACCGGGTTCGATCCGTGGTGGCAATCGCGACGGCCGCCCGGCACAGCGCGCAGAACATCGCCTTCCACGAAGTCGGCCGACAGGCGATCATGGCAGACCCGAAATGGAAGGGCGGCGCCTACACGCCTGGAAACGGGCCCTCCAACGGCCTCGCGGTGGCCCGCATGGCGGCGCACATAACCTACCTGTCGGAAGAAGGGCTGACCGCCAAATTCGGTCGCCACCTGCAGCAGGGCACGGAAAAGCGCTTCGGCTTCGATGCCGACTTCCAGATCGAAAGCTATCTCCGGCACCAGGGCATGAGCTTCGTCGACCGATTCGACGCCAACGCTTATCTGTATATCACCCGGGCACTGGACTATTTCGATCTGGCCGAGGGTTTCGGCGGGACCCTGGCGGCTGCCTTTGCCGCCACCACAGCGCGCTTCTGTGTCATCTCGTTCGACAGCGACTGGCTCTATCCCACAGCCGAAGCGCGCCGGATCGTTCAGGCCCTTGTGGCGGCCGGGCGACATGCCAGTTTTGTCGAACTGGCAAGCCCGTTCGGCCACGATGCCTTCCTGCTCGACACGCCCGGCCTGACCGATGTGGTGGACGGGTTCCTGCGCGCGGTGGAGATGGCGGCGTGAAAGGCCTGTCGGTCCGCCTGCAGCAGGTCGCCCGCCAGATTCCGTCTGGTGCCAGCGTGCTGGATGTGGGCTGCTCCGACGGACAGCTGCTGGCGTTCCTGCGCAACAGCAAGGGTGTCGACGGCCGCGGCATCGAGCTGGATCCCGAACGCGTGGCGCGTGCGGTCGCTCGGGGTCTTTCGGTTGTACAGGGCGACGCAACCCACGACCTTTCGGCCTTTCCCTCGGCATCGGTCGACTATGCGATCCTGTCGGAAACGCTGCAGGCGATGGAGGCGCCGCACAAGGTGCTTTCGGAGCTGGTGCGCATTGGTCGGCGGGCGGTGGTTGCCTTTCCGAACTTCGGCCACTGGCGGGTTCGGGCGCATCTGGCGTTCAAGGGGCGAATGCCGGTCACACACAGCATGCCGGTCAGCTGGTACGAGACGGATAATATCCACTTTTGCACGGTGGACGATTTTCGCGCGCTCGCGACCGAAATGGGGCTCCGAATCGAGGAGCAGGCCTTTCTGGCCGGCGAGGTGCCGATCAGCGCGTGGCCCAACCTCAGGGCAGACCACGCGCTGTTCGTTCTGAGCAGATAGGCCAGCCTGCAACGCAGGCGCACCCGAGAGAGGGGCTCTTACACCGTGGTGGTGGCGAGCTTTTCCATCACCTTCTTGTGCAGCCAGATGTTCATTTCCGCGCTGCCGTCGAGCGCCCCGGTGTAGCCGAGGTCGGTCGCAAGCTCCTTGCGGGCAGCGAGCGAGCTGTCCATTCCGACGAGCTTCATCAGGTCGACGATCGAGTTCTTGTAGTTCGACGGATGCCCGCGCTTCTCGGCCATGTGCGCAAGCACCTCGTCGAGATCGACGGGCTTGGTCGGCGGCGGAGCCGCCGGGGCAGCAGCGACCGGCGCAGGCGCAGGCGGCGCCTTTGATGCAACTTCCTTGGCTTCGTCGCTGCCGAAAATCGCGTCCTTCAGGGTGGAAAAAAGCCCCATGATTCACTCCTCTGCTGGTTTGACACTTCTTGACTGCCAAACCCAGCATTGCCTTGCCATCCAATTGTTGCAACCCGCCAGTGCGGCATCCGGCTTGAAACCGGGTCGCCTGCGAGGCCCGGCCGTTGCGTCCGCCTGCCTGCTTCGCTAGCATCACGCTGACCTCGGAGGGGAGGCGTGTAGATGTGCCCTGGCGACAGCGCGGGCAGATCATTGGGGCAGGGCGGCCCGGATGATCTGGCGGCTGCAATACTTGCCCGCATCGCGGGTGGAGACCTGCCGGCGGGCGCCGAGCTGGATCCCGAAAGGCTTGCCCTGATCTTCGCAAGTCCGGTGGACGTGATCGGAGGTGCTCTTGCCCTTCTGGAAGTGCATGGCGCGACCGAACGAGTCGGCGTGCTCTGGCGGGTTAGCCCGAACCGGGAAGGGCAGGCTCGCGAGCTGATGCACTGGGTCGCGCCGGTGCTGCGGGCGGTGGTCGGACTTGCCGTCACGCGGATCACCCCGGCCGATGCAGCCGCCGTGCTGGCTTCCTATGACCGGTTCGCCGGCCTGTCGGGCGACGGACAGGCTGCCACCCGAGCCGACGGCTATGCCCAGTTCATGCGCCGCCTGGCCGAGGCATCCGGCAGCAGCTTTCACGTCCAGACAGTGGACAGTCTTCTCGACCGGACTGCACCATTGGTGAAGCGCATGGTCGAGCACCAGATGGCAACCCGGCATCGGCCCGAGCCTGACGACGATCTTGGCCGCCTTGCACGCGCAATGATGCGGACGAATGCGCCCGCTGCCTCGGCTGCGCTCGAGGACCATCTGCTGCTGCTGAGCCGCTATCTCGACCATCTGTTGCCGACAAGGCGCTGAACGGCCTGCGCCTTGCAGCTCTCACCGGCTGCGCGTCAGCTCCCGCATCGCCCGGTCCAGGCCGTCCAGCGTCAGCGGGAACATCCGGCCGTCCATCAGGGTCTTCATCATCTGGATCGACTGGCTGTGCGTCCAGTGCTGCTCCGGGATCGGGTTCAGCCAGACCGCGCTGTGATACACCTGCGTCAGCCGCTTCATCCAGACCTCGCCGGCCTCCTCATTCCAGTGCTCGACCGAGCCGCCGGCATAGTTGATCTCGTAGGGGCTCATCGCGGCGTCGCCGACGAACAGCAGCTTGTAGTCGTGCGGGAACTTGTGAAGCACGTCGAATGTGGGCGTCCGCTCCGACCAGCGCCGCTTGTTGTCCTTCCACAACGCCTCGTACGGGCAATTGTGAAAGTAGAAATATTCCAGATGCTTGAACTCGGTCCGGGCCGCCGAGAACAGCTCTTCCATCAGCTTGATGTGCGGGTCCATCGAGCCGCCCACGTCCAGGAACAGGAGCAGCTTCACCGCATTGTGCCGCTCGGGCCGCATCACGATGTCGAGATAGGCCTTGCGCGCCGTGCCCTTGATGGTGGCATCCAGGTCCAGCTCGTCAGCTGCTCCCTCGCGGGCGAACTTCCGAAGCCGCCGCAGCGCCACCTTGATGTTGCGGGTGCCAAGCTCGACGGTCGAATCAAGGTTCTTGTATTCGCGCTTGTCCCAGACCTTCAGCGCCTTGCCCTGGCGGTTCTCGTCCTGCCCGATTCGAACCCCTTCCGGGTTGTAGCCATTGGCGCCGAAGGGCGATTTGCCGGCCGTGCCGATCCACTTGTTGCCGCCTTCGTGGCGCTTCTGCTGCTCCTCGAGCCGCTTTTTCAGCGTCTCCATGATCTCGTCCCAACTGCCAAGCGACTTGATCTCGGCCATTTCATCGGGCGTCAGGTAGAGTTCGGCGAGCTTCCGCAGCCATTCCTCGGGAATCTCGGCCGTCCCGGTGTCGATCGTGGTCTCAAGCCCTTTGAAGACCTTGCCGAAAACCTGGTCGAAGCGGTCAAGAAGGCCCTCGTCCTTCACATAGACCGAGCGCGAGAGGTAGTAGAATTCCTCCACCCTGTTCTCGATGACGCCGGACTGCAGCGCCTCCAGAAGCATCAGATGCTCTTTCAGCGAGGCGGGGATCTTGGCCGAGCGCAGCTCGTCTAGGAAGTGCAGGAACATGGCCTGAGACTAGGGGCACGAACAGCAGCCCGCCAGCCCTCAGAATGCGGAAGGGGGACGCATTGAAGGGTGGGGCGCTATTGCAGGCGAACCGGCATCCGCACGGTCTCGCGCCAGGCCTCCGGCTTCTGCTCCAACTTCACGACATCGGCCTCGGCCATTCCGGCGGTGATCACGATTTCCGTGGCCGCCTTTTCGCCGTCGCGGGAAATCACGATCATCGCGCCCTCGCGCTTGTCCGTGCCGCTTCCGAAGGTGCGGACCATCGTGTCGCTCTCGTTCACGACCATGCTCGCCTTGGCGCCCGCCTTTTGCGCGGCCGAATCGTAAAAGGCTGCAACTTTGTCCGGCGCGTCGGATGTTTCGAACACGAGCAGCGCGCCCCGCTCCTCGTTGCCGCCGGAGATCCGCGTTGTCAGACGGGCCCCGGGGTAGGCCTGCGCAAAGGCCGGGAGGTCGTCGGGAACGGCAAGCGAGGCGCCATCTGCTGCGGTGTCCACGACTGCACCGCCCGGGCCGGTCAAGACCTGGGTCCCGCCGTCAGGCTTGACCACGATCTTCGGTTCATCGCGGCAGCCACCCAGCAGCAACACCGAAGACAGGGCTGCAAGAACAGCAAGCGGGGGAAGGGCGGCCGACTTCGGGCCGCGCGGGGAATGCGTGGTCATGTTCATGCTCCTGGCCGGGCCGGCAGCAGCCGACCCTTTCGGTCCCCTCGTCTGCTGCAATGCCGCAGATGCCCGAATTGGGCAAGCCGCGGCGGGCCTGTTGCGGGCGACAGGTCGCAAACCTGTTCTTTTCGGTGCTTGCCTCGAGCGCCGCATCGGTTTGTTCAGATGGCAACGATCGGGCTGGCGAAGCACCGAGGTTTGAGGAGAGGCGCAAATGACCAATTCATGGCCGGAATTCAGGGGCAAGTCGGTGCTGGTAACCGGGGGGAGCCAGGGGATCGGCCTTGCGACCGCACGGGCCTTCCAGGAAAATGGCGCGACTGTCTGGATAACCGGCACCCGGGCAAGCGCCGCCGATTATGCCGACGACCTGTCCGCCTTCACCTACGTCTCCGCTGATTTCGCCAGTCCGGATACGGCCTCCGCCGTTGCCGAGACCGTCGGCGAGATCGATATCCTTGTGAACAATGCCGGCACCGGGCGGCCCGACGAATACACCGACAAGGGCTTTCGCTCGGTGATCGACGTGAACCTGAACGCGGTGATGGCGCTGAGCCTTGCCCTTCACCCGGGGCTGAAATCGCGCCGAGGGTCGATCGTCAACATGGGGTCTCTGTCCAGCTTCCTCGCGCTGCGCGAAACACCCGCCTACACTGCGTCGAAGGCCGGTCTCCTTGGTCTGACCCGGGCGCTTGCCGACAAGTGGGCGGGTGACGGCATTCGGGTGAACATGGTGGCGCCGGGCTTCATCCGCACCCGGATGACGGAAATCCAGCGCACCGATGCCGACTATGAAAAGCGCCTGCTGAAGGCGGTGCCAATGCGGCGCTGGGGCGAGCCCGAGGAAGTGGCCGAAACCGTGCTGTTCCTGGCGTCGCCGCGGGCGCCCTATGTAACAGGCCAGTCAATCGCGATCGACGGCGGGCTGATGCTGCGCTGAGCTTTAGCCGGCGGCCGGGGTGCGGGCTTCCCTGGTTTCGGGCGCCGGCTTGCTGCCTGCTTCGGCGCTGGCCTTTCCGGTCAGCTCACCGACCGAGCGCGAAACCTCGACGGTTCCGCGGGTAGCCGCTTCGGCCGCCTGGATGTCTGCGACCGACCGGTCGATGCCGCGCTGGGTGGCAGCGCCCGGGGCTTCCACCTCGCTGCCGCCGCAGGCAGACAGGGCGAACAGCAAGGCAGCCGCCGGAACAGTGGCCAGGTGCCGGTTCATTGCGGCTCCTTCATTTCAGCTGAAGGCACATCGGCCTCGGGGCCTCCGGGCGGGGGCGGAATGTCGATTTCGTCGTCGGTGTCCGGCAGATTGCCATCGAAGATCTGGTAGCGCCGCAGCTGCAACCAGGCCGAGCGGGTCGTTGCATAGGGATCGGCTGCGCCGGCAAGCAATTGCTCGCCCTGGTCCCTGAGGCCGGACCGGATATCGAGCACGCGGATGCTGAGCGCTGCGATCTGCTCTTCGCCGGAGATCACCCGGTTCTGGATCGGGTCCACCGGGTCAAGCAGGAAGTCGACGAAGAAGCCCACGGCATCGCGCGCTGTCGACGGGCCAAGGAAGGGCAGCATCACGAACGGCCCGGACGGCACGCCCCACACCGCCATTGTCTGGCCGAAGTCATGTTCCTGTTCGGTCAGCCCCATTTCCGTCGCATGGTCGGCGACGCCAAGCCCCAGGCCAAAATTCACCAGCAGGCGATCCGCTGCCCGGAAGGCGCTCTTGATCTTGCCCTGTGCGACCGCATTGGCAAGATGGGTCGGCTCCTGGAGATTGTTGTAGCCGTTCGAAATTGCCCTCCGCGGCGCATCGGGCACGACGGTGCGATAGGCATTGGTCACCGGGCTCAGCGCATAGCGGTCAATCTGGGTGCTGACATGGAAGATCCGGCGGTTGGTCTTCTCCCAAGGGTCGCGCTGGGCGGTCTCGGTGATTGCGACCCGGTCGAGCCGTTCCCCGCCATGCGCACAGGCGCCCAGCAACAAGGCAAGCAGAAGAGGTGCGGCGCGGGCGCAGAGCATGGCAATCCGCTAGGCGCGGGCGGCATCTTTCACAAGAGGAAGCCGCGACCGAAAACCGCTGGTAGGCCTTGCTTGACGACATATAAAGATATGTTTAAGTCTTTTTCCAATGGAGCGGATGCAGGACATATTTGCGGCACTGGCAGACCCGACACGGGCCCGAATCCTGCTTCTCGTGCGGGAACTCCAACTTTCGGTGGGAGAACTTGCGGACATTCTGGATCAGAGCCAGCCGCGGGTTTCGCGCCATGTGCGCATCCTTGCCGAAGCAGGTCTTGTCCGTCGGCACAAGGAGGGCGCATGGGTGTTCGTCGGTTCCGGTGACCGCGACATCCTCGAGCCCGTGCACGCCCTGATCGGAGCGGTCGCGGGATCGGCCGACCCGATCGCGGTTGAACGTGGCCGCCTGGCGCAGGTCAGGGCTGAAAGGCAGCAGCGCATCGACCAATGGTTCGAGGCGCATGCCGGCGAATGGGATCTTCTGCGCAGACTTGGCGGGCAGGATGATGCAGTTGAAGAGGCGCTTGTTGCAGCTGCGACCACGCCATCGGTCGGCCGCCTGCTCGATATCGGAACGGGCACCGGGCGGATCCTGGAACTGCTTGCCGGATTCGCGGAAACCGCAACGGGAATCGATCGCTCGCCGGAAATGTTGCGCCTTGCCCGGGGAAAGCTGGCTGCTGCCGGAAACCAGCGGGCAGAGCTGCAGCAGGCCGACATGCGTGCCTTGCCCTTTGCAGATGCCAGCTTCGACACGGTCACGATGCACCATGTGCTGCACTTCGCGGACAACCCTGAATCTGTCGTGGCAGAGGCTGCGCGGGTCGTCGCGCCCGGCGGCAGGCTCATTCTTGCCGACTATGCCCCGCACCAGCGCGAAGAGCTTCGCAGCCGCTTCCAGCACAGCCGGCTCGGCTTCGACCAGACAGCTCTTGCCGGCGTCTTGAGCAAGGCCGGCCTGTCTCCGACTCTCCTCTCCACGCACCCCGGCCCGGAGCTGAGCGTGATGCTTTGGGAAGCCTGCCGATGACCGCACCAGACCCCGCACCGCTGTTCACGGACCTGCCCGGTGACATCCAGGTCTCGTTCGAGTTCTTCCCGCCCAAGACAGAGAAGATGGCCGAGACCCTGTGGCAATCCATCGCCACGCTTGCCCCGCTGAAGCCGAGCTTCGTATCGGTAACCTATGGGGCCGGCGGCTCCACGCGGGAGCGGACACACGCGACCGTCGCGCGGATCGTGCAGGAAACCGGAATTCCGGCTGCCGCCCATCTGACCTGCGTCGACGCAAGCCGGGCCGAAATTGCCGAGGTGGCCGACGCATATTGGGAGGCAGGGGTCCGCCATATCGTGGCCCTCAGGGGCGATCCGCCTGCGCGCGATGGCCAATTCCAGCCGTTCAAGGCCCACCCGGACGGTTATCACGATGCAGCCGAACTGTGCGCCGCGCTTGCCGCCCGCCACCCCTTCGAACTCAGTGTCGGCGCCTATCCCGAAACCCACCCGGAAGCACAAAGTGCCGAGGCCGACCTTGCCCATCTGAAGCGCAAGATGGACGCCGGCGCAACGCGTGCCATCAGCCAGTTCTTCTTCGAACCCGACACCTTCTTCCGCTTTCGGGACAGGGCGGTTGCCGCCGGCATAACGGCGGACCTTCTGCCCGGCATCCTGCCCGTTTCCAACTTCACCAATGTTCAGCGCATGGCGGCCCAGTGCGGTGCCCAGATTCCCACCTGGATGGGCCGGCTGTTCGAGGGCCTCGACGACAAGCCCGACGCCCGTCAGCTGATCGCAGCAACGGTCGCGGCCGAAATGGTCCGGCGCCTCTATGCCGGCGGCGTTCGCCACTTCCACTTCTACACGCTCAATCGGGCAGAGCTCGCCTTTGCGATCTGCCATCTTCTGGGGGTTCGCCCATCATGATTGCCCAATCGGCTGCCGAAGCCGCCTTCCGCGCAGAAGCCGCGCACAGGATTCTTGTGAAAGACGGGCCCTATGGCACCGCCATTCAGGGGCTCGGCCTTGTCGAGGCCGACTATCGCGGAAAGCTCACGGTCAACCACGACCAGAAGGGCAACAACGACATCCTCAACATCACCCGGCCCGACGCCATCGCTAGCATCGCGCGCGCCTATCTGGACGCAGGCGCCGATCTACTTGCCACCAACAGCTTCAATGCAAACAGCATCAGCCAGGCCGACTATGGCACCGAGGGGCTAGTCCGCGACATCAACCTCGCCGCAGCCGCGATTCTTCGTCGCGAGATCGATGCAGCGACCGCCCGCGACGGCCGGCCGCGCTTTCTGGCCGGCTCGCTGGGGCCGACCAACAAGACGCTGTCGCTCAGCCCCAGAGTCGAGGACCCCGGCTATCGCGAGGTCGATTTCGACGGCGTGAAGGCGGTCTATCGCGAGCAGATCGATGCGCTGCTCGATGGCGGGGTGGACTTCATTCTGATCGAGACGGTGTTCGACACGCTGAACGCCAAGGCAGCTGCCTTTGCGGCCATGGAAGCCGAGGAGGCGCGCGGCAAGCGGGTGCCGATCATGATCTCCATGACCTTGACCGACCTTGCCGGCCGCAACCTGTCGGGCCAGACGGTCGAGGCCTTCTGGGTGAGCCTGGAGCATGTGCGCCCGCTCTCCATCGGGTTGAACTGCAGCTTCGGTGCGACCGAGCTTCGCCCCCATGTGCAGGTTCTGGCAGCCCAGGCCGATACTCTGATCATGGTCTATCCCAATGCGGGCCTGCCCAACGCCTTCGGCGGATATGACGAGGAGCCTGCCACCACGGGCGGCCTGATCCGGGACTGGGCGAACCAGGGACTGGTGAACGCGGTGGGCGGCTGCTGCGGCACCACACCGGCCCATATCCGCGCAATGGCCGACTCGGTTCGCGGCCTTCCGCCACGCCCCATTCCCAGCCGCCAGCCGGCGCTGCGTCTCTCTGGCCTCGAGGCATCGGTCTTCGCATGACAGCGTCCCAATTCGTGAATATCGGTGAGCGGACCAATGTCACAGGCTCGGCCCGTTTCAAGAAGCTGATCCTCGCCGGCGACTACACCGCCGCTCTGGAAGTCGCGCGCGACCAGGTGGCGAACGGCGCCCAGGTGATCGACATCAACATGGACGAAGGCCTGCTCGACAGCGAGGCCGCCATGGTGACCTTCCTGAAGCTGGTGGCGGCCGAGCCCGACATCGCCCGCGTGCCGCTGATGATCGACAGCTCGAAATGGAGCGTGATCGAGGCCGGCCTGAAATGCGTTGCCGGAAAGGCCATCGTGAACTCGATAAGCCTGAAGGAAGGGGAGGAGGCGTTCCTCGCGCAGGCCCGCACCATCCGCCGCTATGGCGCGGCGACCGTGGTGATGGCATTCGACGAGCAGGGCCAGGCCGACACGGCGGCCCGCAAGCTGGAAATCTGCGCGCGCGCCTATGACCTGCTGGTCGCCAACGGCTTCCCACCCACGGACATCATCTTCGACCCGAACATCTTCGCGGTCGCAACCGGCATCGAGGAGCATGACCGCTATGCCCTCGACTTCATCGAGGCTTGCCACGCCATCAAGGCTCGCTGCCCGCACGCCCGCATCTCGGGTGGCCTTTCCAACCTGAGCTTTGCCTTCCGCGGCAACGAGGCGGTGCGGCGGGCGATGCACTCGGTGTTCCTTTATCACGCCATTCCCGCCGGGCTCGACATGGCAATCGTCAATGCCGGCCAGCTCGACGTCTATGACCAGCTCGATCCGGATCTGCGCGAGGCGTGCGAGGATGTGGTGCTGGCCCGGCGCGCGGACGCGACCGACCGGCTGATCGCTCTCTCATCCCGGTTCAGCAACAGCGGCCAGCTTGTTGAGAAACAAACGGAAGAATGGCGATCCTTCCCCGTTACCAAGCGGCTCGAACATGCGCTGGTGAACGGCATCGACGCACATGTGGTTGCCGACACGGAAGAAGCCCGGCTGCTGGCGGACCGCCCCATCTCGGTCATCGAAGGCCCGCTGATGGACGGGATGAACGTCGTCGGCGACCTGTTCGCGACCGGCAAGATGTTCCTGCCCCAGGTGGTGAAATCCGCCCGCGTCATGAAGAAGGCCGTCGCCCACCTCATCCCCTTTATCGAGGCCGAGAAGGACGAAGGTGCCCAGCCCAAGGCGCGCATCCTGATGGCCACCGTGAAGGGGGACGTCCACGATATCGGCAAGAACATCGTCGGCGTGGTCCTTCAGTGCAACAATTTCGAGGTCATTGACCTTGGCGTGATGGTGCCTTGGCCCAAGATCCTGGAAACCGCGAAGGCGGAAAAGGTCGACATGATCGGCCTGTCGGGTCTCATCACGCCCTCGCTCGACGAGATGGTCACGGTCGCGACCGAAATGGAGCGCGCCGGCTTCACAATGCCACTTCTGATCGGCGGTGCCACCACGTCGCGTGTCCACACTGCGCTGCGAATCGCGCCTGCCTACACCGGCCCTACCATCCATGTGCTGGACGCGAGCCGAGCGGTCGGCGTTGCCTCCAACCTTCTGTCGGACACGCTGGCCAATGCCTTCACGGCAGAAGTGGCAGCCGACTATGCCGACATCCGCGCCAAGCGGCAGGGCGGCCAGTCGGTCCTCGCATCGATTGCCGACGCCCGCGCCAATGCACTGCAGATCGATTTCGCAGCCGAACCCCCGCCTGTCCCGGCGCACACCGGCAGCTGGGACTGGCAGGACTGGCCGCTGGAGGATCTGGTTCCCTTCATCGACTGGACTCCCTTCTTCCGCGCCTGGGAACTGCACGGCACCTATCCCCAGATCCTGGAGGACCCGGTGGTCGGCCCGGCTGCCAAGGCCCTTTGGCATGATGCGCAAGTCATGCTGGAGCGGATGGTCCGCGAGAAATGGCTGACAGCAAAGGCAGTCGCCGCAATCTGGCCGGCCCGGCGCGACGGCGACGACATCCTTGTCTTTGCCGACGAAACCCGCAGCACGCCGATCGCCCGCTTGCCGATGCTTCGCCAGCAGGTCGCCAAGCGGGAAGGGCGGGCAAACGCCTGCCTGGCCGACTTCCTCTCGCCCGATGCCGACTGGATCGGCGGCTTCGCGGTCACGACGGGCCATGGGATCGAACCCCATCTGGCTGCCTTCAAGGCCGCGCACGACGATTTCTCCGACATCCTGCTGAAGGCGCTGGCCGACCGGTTTGCCGAGGCGCTGGCCGAAGCGCTGCACTTCAGGATGCGCACAGAGCTGTGGGGCCATGAGCCGGCTGGCGCCCCTGACCATGCCGCCTTGATCCGCGAGCAGTACAAGGGCATCCGGCCGGCCCCCGGCTACCCCGCCTGCCCAGACCACAGCCTGAAGCCGTTGCTGTTCGACCTGCTGGACGCCCCCGCCCGCACCGGCATCACGCTTACCGAAAGCTTTGCCATGTGGCCCACGGCCGCGGTTTCGGGCTTCTACTTCGCCCACCCCAGGAGCAGCTATTTCGGCGTCGCGCGGGTCGGCGAGGACCAGCTGCTGGACTATGCCGAGCGGCGCGGCGTCAGCCTCGACCAGGCGCGCCAGTGGCTTCGCCCGAACCTGGACTGACCGCTACAGGGCAGAGTCGGGCGCGCCACGGGTCCAGCGCCAGAAGGGCGGTGGGCCCTGTGTGCCCGAAAGCCGCTGCTGCACCACATCCAGCACGGCTCGGGTCACGGTTGGCAGGTCCAGCCCCCGGCAATCGTCCAGCGTGAACCACGCCACCTCGCCCAATTCGCGGCTGTCAGTCGGCTCCAGCGAGGCGAGATGCTCGGCGTCGGCCATCAGGAAGCGCGCATCGAACCGCTTGTGCCGCGCCGGCGGCGTTATCGCGCGCGCCACATAAGACAGGCCCGACAGGTCAGCCTCGAGGCAAGTGCCATTGTGCTGCCCGATCACCAGCCCGGTTTCCTCGAAGGTCTCTCGCACTGCCGTCAGCGCCAGCGCGCGGGCAAGCCGCGCCCCGTCCTGCCGCTTCAGCCGGGCCGATTGCGCCAGCGCCTCGGCAACATCGGCGCGCAGGTCGTTCAGCACCGCTGCCCTGTAATCGCTCCGATCGATCCGGCCTCCGGGAAACACCCATTTGTCGGGCATGAAATCATGTCCGCCCGACCGGCGCCCCATCAGGATCCGGGGGCACGGCCCGTCGTGGCGGACGAGGATCAGCGTTGCGGCGTCTCGGGGGCGGGCGATTGTCATCTGTCCTCAGATGCAGGTGCAGCCAGCTGCAGCCTAGCTGCGGGAAGTGGGAAGGACCGGCATGGCTCGGATTGCCGTCTCTGCGTCGAACGCCTATGCGTCGCCGACCATGGCAATCCACTTCCACGAAGCCGATCTCCCCGGCGATGTCTTCGCCCCCGGACCAATCGCTGTCGACACCGAAACCATGGGGCTCAACCCCCTGCGGGACCGCTTGTGCCTGATCCAGCTGTCCGACGGGCAGGGCGACGAACATCTGGTGCGTTTCTCGGGTGACTATACAGCACCCAACCTGCGCCGCATCCTGGCCGACCCGGCCCGGTTGAAGCTTTACCATTTCGCGCGCTTCGATCTGGCGGTGATCCGCCACTATCTCGAGGTGACCGCAGCCCCGGTCTATTGCACCAAGACGGCAAGCCGGCTGATCCGCACCTACACTGATCGCCACGGCCTGAAAGACCTGGTGCGCGAGCTGCTGGGCGCTGAAATCTCCAAGCAGCAGCAGTCGAGCGACTGGGGCGCGGTCACCCTGTCCGACGCACAGAAGGACTATGCCGCTTCCGATGTGCGCTTCCTGCACCGGATGATGCCCATGCTCGATGAGCGCCTCGCCCGTGAAGGCCGCACCGAGCTTGCCAGGGCCTGCTTCGACTTCTTGCCCTGGCGGGCCGAACTCGACCTGCAGGGCTGGCCCGAAGTCGATATCTTCGCCCATGTCTGATTTGGCCCATGTCTGATCTCGCTCATGTCTGATCTCGCAGACAGGCAGCGGGAAGCACGGCGCCGTGCCATGCTGCCCGGCGGCCCTCGCGACATCTTCATTGCGGCCGCCAAATGGGTGCTGCCGCTCGCCTCGTTTGCTCTTCTCGTGGTGCTGATCGCACTCCCGCTGTCGGCCACGCGGGAGTTCAGCTTCCTCCTCTCGAAAGACAGCGCTGCCCGCGCCGGCGAGCGGTTGCGGATGGAGGAGGCAACCTACCGCGGCGAAACCGCCAAGGGCGAACCGTTCGAGATCGTCGCGCGCTCGGGCGTGCAGAAGACCAGCGCAGTGCCCGTTGTGGTGCTGTCCGGACTGTCGGCTCGGCTCGAACAGTTGCAGGGCCCTGCAACCGTCACCGCGCCGTCGGGCGAATTCTTCATCGAGGAGAACCGTCTCGTCGTGAACGGCCCGGTTGTTGCCCGCTCGGCCTCGGGCTTCAGCCTCGACGGCAATGCCATCGACGTCTCGATCTCCGACAACCGCGTCTCCACCTCGCAGCCGGTCGCTGGAACGCTTCCCATGGGCACTTTCCGCGCCGACAGCTTCACCGCCGACATCCAGGGCCGCGAAGTCCGCCTGGACGGCAGTGTGCAGCTCCGCATAACCCCGAACCGGACCACAGGATGATGAAACCCACCAAGCTTTTTGCAGTCCTGGGCCTCGCCCTGCCGCTTGTAACGGCCAGCCTTCTTGTTGCAGTTCCGGCAACCGCCCAGGGCATCACCACCTCGGCCTTGCGCGGGCTCGACACCAAGGCGCCGATCGATGTCGACGCCGACCGGATCGACGTGCTGGACCAGCAGAACCAGGCGATCTTCACCGGCAATGTCCGGGTGCGCCAGGCCAATCTCACTCTCGAGGCCGATCGGATCAAGATCGCCTATGCAAGGCCACAGGGTGGGAAGGGCGGGGACCCGGTGATCCAGCGCCTTGACGCAGACGGCAATGTCCGGCTCGCCACCCCGACGGAACGGGCAACCAGCCGGTTCGGCATCTATGATGTCGACAAGCGCATCCTGACCCTGATCGGCAATGTGGTGCTCACCCAGGGCACAACCAAGGTTCAGGGAAACCGCCTCACCATCGATCTGACCACCGGGCGCTCGACCCTCGACGGACGGACGTCGACGGGCCAGCCCGGAAGCCGCGTCTCGGGCCGTTTCGCGGTGCCCGAACGGAAGAAGTGACAGGCTAGAAACCGCGCGCCGAAAGCCAGCCCTTCACCGTTTCCACCGCTTCGCGCAGCTTGTCGGGCTGGCGGGCGTAATAATGGGTCGCGCCCTTGATCGTCACCAAGGTGCGGTCGGCGGCCGCGACCGCATCGTGCAGGCGGTGTGTATGGCTTGGGGTGCAGGCATCATCGGCAGAATTGCCCACCACAAGCGTTGGCACATGGCAGTCGACGGCACAGGCCGGACCGTCGGCGTTCGACGTGTCGAGGCCCCATTGCGACAGCCATGACCGGAGCGTTGCCGTGCGACCAAGCCCGCCCGGCGAGTCGTTGATCAGGCGCGGGTCGCCGAGATAGCAAACCCCGGGCACCCGGTCGTTCGGATCGACCGAGGGGTCCAGCCAGCGCGGATCCGCCATCGTGCCGTGGATCACGAACACTTGTTCGGCGTTCGGGCCCTGTGCAGCCTTCAGTGTCTCCAACCGGGACTTTGCCCAGGCCGTGATCCGCCGGTTGCGGGCCTGCTGGCGGGCGCGGAACTCGGCAAGCCAGTCGGCAGGGTAGGGGGGTTGAACACAGGCGGGGTGATAGAGGTTCCAGGCGGGGTCCCGCGAATCCGGGTCCCGCTCATCGGTGATCGAAGGATCCAGCCATTCTGTCAGGGTGCCGGAGCGGCTGATGTGCGCGGCAAGCAGCAGCATCGCGTCTGCCGGCACGAGATTGGACAGGTCGACCGGATCGCCCGCCGGCGTGTGGGTGATCCGCGGCCGGACTGCCTGCGACTGGTAGAGCAGCGACAGCGACCCTCCACCCGACCAACCTGCGAGCACGACCTTTGCATAGCCGAGCTTGTCCCGCGCGTGGCGCACCCAGGCACCGAGGTCCGAACAGACCTTTTCCATGATCAGCGCCGTGTCGTTGTTGGGATAGCGCGACACGGCGGTCAGGCAGTGCACCCCGGCCATCGCAAGCCCGATCGGCATCGGCAGGTAATGCATGATGCCCATCGGGTGCAGGAAGATCAGGATGGTGTCCGACGGCGTGTCGGGTTTCAGATGATGGCCCTGCAGCGCCACCAACCCCCCGATCCCGCCATAGGTGTCACGGACGGTGACCGGCTCTTCGAAGATGATGTGGAGCGGGATGCGTTGGAAGCTCATGCCTTCAGCGCAGCCTTGGCGGCAGCGGTTCGCGCGGTCCATTCGGCAAGGACCGCTTTCGCCGATGCCGCTTCGGCCTCCAGGATCGGATCATGGTCTGCTGCGCGGGCGGTGATCTCCACCTGCAGGCCGTTCGGGTCCCACATGTAGAGCGACAGCACGAAATGATGATCGATGGGCCCGAAGCAGGGAACGCCGGCTGCATCAAGGCGCGCCTTCCACTCGGAAAGCTGGGCCAGCCCGCCCGCCTCGAACGCGATGTGCCGGTCAAAGCCGTGGCCGGGCCGGAAATGCGAAGCCTTTGCGCTGTCGGGCGCATCGAAGAAAGCGATGAAATTGCCGTCGGGCAGGCGGAAGAAGATGTGCACATAGGGGTGTGGCTTGCCGCTGCCGGGCTCTTCCTCGAAGGCAAGCGCGGCTGCCACCGGCAGGCCCAGCACATCCTCATAGAAGCGCCGCGTCTCCTCGGCGTCTCGGCAACGGAAGGCGGAATGGTGAATGCCCTTCAGCCGGTCGGACTGTGCCATGTCGGTCATTGCTCTCTCCCTGTCGGGAAGAGTGACGCAGCCGAGCCTGCCTTGCCAGCGCCCGAAAGCGACAGGGCTGTGCGTCAGGCCTTCACAGCCGTTCCGATATAGTTGACCGAGCGATCGTCCGACACATGGAAGCCTTTTGCCGGAGTCCAGCTCAGCCCCGCCAGCCTTTCAGCCCTGAGGCCGGCCTGCGCAAGCTTCTGCGTGAGTTCGTCAGGGGTCAGGAACTGCTTCCAGCTGTGCCCGCCGTCGGGGATCAGCTTCGTGATTTTCTCGGCGCCTGCTATCAGCACGGCCCAGCTGAGTGGCGTGCGGTTGGGGGTGGAAAAAACCAGCAACCCGCCGGGCTTCAGCAAGCGTGAGATTGCATCAAGGAATGCTTGCACATCAGTGACATGCTCGACGACTTCAAGACAGGTTACAAAGTCGAAGCGTCCGGCGTTCTGGGTGGCAAAGGCCAGCACATCGCCCGCGTGATAGCCAATCGGCAACTGCTGGGTTGCCGCATGGGCGCGTGCAACCGCGATGACTTCCTCGCCGGCATCGATGCCCTCCACAGCAGCACCCATCCGCGCCAGAGGCTCGGCAACCAGCCCCGCGCCGCAACCGATGTCCAGCGCAACCAGGCCGTCGAGTGCACGCCGGGCACGGGCATCGAGGCCGAAATGTTCGACGATTGCCTCGCGGATGAAGCCGAGGCGTGCCGGATTGATCCGGTGCAGCAGCTTCGATTGCCCATCCGGGTCCCACCAGTCAGCAGCAAGGCTGCCGAACAGTGCGACATTTTCGATATCTAGGGTCTTGCTCATGCCCCGCTGATAGCGCGGGCGCGGGCGTCAGTCGATTGAGGCGAACTGTCGTGCCGTGCCGTCGGCTTCCAGCCGCGGCATCAGCCGCCATCCGTGGGGCGTCAGCATTTCCAGTGGGGAGAAGCGGCGCTTGTAGTCCATCCGGGGGCTGCCATCGACCCAATAGCCAAGATACACATAGCGCATCCCCACCTGGGCCGCGCGCAGCGTGTGGTCCAGGATCATGAAGGTGCCGAGACCCGGTCGTGCATCGGGCCCGGTCTCATAAAAGCTGTAGACCATGGACAGCCCGTCAGACTGCTTGTCGGTGAGGCAGGCGCCCACCAGCCGGCCCGGCTTTCCGTCGGACGACCGTTCGCGATACTCCACCACCACCGTGTCCACCGGCGAGGTCTCGATCATCTCGGCGAAGTCATAGCCGTCCATGCTCGCCATGCCGCCAGTCGGGTGGCGCTCCTTTAGATAGCGACGGAGCAGGTCGAACTGTTCCTCGGTTGCCCAGGGGTCGCAGGCTGCGACATCCAGATCGGCATTGCGCTTCAAAAGACGCCGCTGCGACTGCGACGGCTGGAACTGGTTGGCGACAACCCGGACCGACACGCAGGCATTGCAGCCCTCGCAACTGGGCCGATAGACGACATTCTGGCTGCGGCGAAAACCGATGCGGCCGAGCCCTTCGCTCATGCGCTGGGCATCCGATCCGCGCAGTTCCGCGAAGACCTTCCGTTCGGTGCGGCCCGGCAGATAGGGGCAGGGGCTCTCCGCCGTCACGAAGAACCGCGGGAAACGGGTTGGTTGGTCAGTCATTCAGCCTCGCCCCCCCTTCATGCACGCAGATGTCATTATTGCCGAACATGCGGGTGACGGTGGCGCCATTGGCAACCATTCGGCCCGCCTGCTCCCTCCTCGGCACAAAACCCACGATCGCCAGATCCTCGACTCTGCTGCGCCCGCTCCTCCTGAAGAGCGCACGCAAATGATGCACAAAGGCGAGGGGGGTGGCAACGACCTACATGCCGCAAGGCACCGGGCCAACGGACGTTAACCTTGCATTCCGCCTTTTCCAGCTCCCTTGGAGGAACTGGTCCTTCGCAGTCGCAAGACAGCCATTCGGCCCGGTCGCTCGGCCCCTCCGCCTTGCGCTGCATTCAGGATAACGGCAGGTCGCTCCGAACAACAGCGCAGGAAGAGCCTTAACGGCTGGAAATTCCGTCCATTCCGGATGATCCGCGCAAGCCGATATCAGCCAAGCTCGACCCGGGTCACCTCATAGCCGGCCCCCCGCAGGGATTCGATCAGCCGGTCGAGATGGTCGCCGCCCCGGGTTTCGCACTCGATTTCGGTCATCAGCCCCTTTGCCGGCAGATTCGTGAAAATCCGGTGGTGCGAGACCTCCAGGATGTTCACCTGCTGCTGGTCGAAGATCCGCGCGACTCCGTAAAGCTGGCCAGGCCGGTCCTTCAGCCGAATCCGAAGCCGCGCAAGCCGGCCCGACCGGGCCAGATCGCGCAGGAGCACATTGGCCAGCAGCCGGGTGTCGATGTTGCCGCCGCAAAGAACCAGCCCCACGGTCCGCCCACGGAAGCGCCTAGGATGCGCCAGAAGCGCGGCAAGCCCGGCAGCGCCTGCCCCTTCCACAACTGTCTTTTCAATCGCCAGCAGCATCGAAACCGCGCGCTCCAGGTCGCGCTCACCCACCAGCAGCACATCCGATACCAGCTTGCGGACCACCGGCACCGTGTGGGTGCCAGGCGTCTTCACCGCGATGCCTTCGGCCAGCGTGTCGCCGTCGGCAACCACCGGCTCGCCCATCAGGGTCGCCTTCATGCTGGGGTAAAGCTCGGCCTGCACGCCAACGATGTCGCATTTCGGCGCAACGGCAGAGGCCGCCACCGCGCAGCCCGAAATCAGCCCGCCCCCGCCGATCGGAACCACCAGCGTGTCGATCTCGGGCACATCCTCGAACATTTCCAGCGCAACCGTGCCCTGGCCCGCCATCACCAGCGGATCGTCGAAGGGATGCACGAACACCAGCCCGCGCCGCTCGGCGATCAGATGTGCGTGCGCGGTCGCCTCCTCCAGCTTCTCGCCGTGCAGCACCACTTCGGCATCATGGCTCTCGGTCTGCTGCACCTTTATCAGCGGCGTGAAGCGCGGCATTACGATGGTTGCCGGAATTCCCAGCCGCTTGGCATGATAGGCAAGCCCTTGCGCGTGGTTGCCGGCCGACATGGCGATGACACCGCTCTTGCGCTCCTCGGCGGTCAGTGCCAGCAGCCGGTTCAGCGCGCCGCGTTCCTTGTAGGCAGCCGTGAACTGCAAATTCTCGAACTTCAGGAACACCCGTGCGCCCGTCAGTTCGCCAAGTGTCTTCGACTCAAGGGTCGGCGTCCGCACGATCTGGCCTGCCAGGGCCTTTGCAGCCGCGACCACATCGTCCGGGCTGATCGCGAGCCGGGTCTCCGCCTCGGGTGGTGTTGTCAGGCTCGCCATCGCACGCAGTCCATCTTCAAGGGGTAAGTGCCGCTGGCCTAGAGGAACAGCAGCCAGCCTGCAAACATGGCGGCGCGGCTTGCGAAACAGCCGGGGGAGGGGCAACAGCAAGGCCATGGCAACAATAGGATTCGCAGGGCTGGGCGTGATGGGCTGGCCGATGGCCCGGCACTTGTGCGCGGCAGGCCACACCGTTCGGGTGTTCAACCGCAGGCACGAAAAGGCGCAGCGCTTTGCCGGCGCCTATGGGGCAACGCCCTGCCAAAGTGCGGCAGAGGCCGCCGACGGCGCCGATGCCTTCATCACCTGCGTCGGAAACGACGACGACATCCGCCAGGTTACAGGCGGAATGGACGGCGCCTTCCTGTCACTGCCAGATGGCGCGCTGTTCATCGACCACAGCACGGTTTCCGCCGGCCTTGCCCACGAGCTTGCCGAACGAAATCCGGCCATCCACTGTGTCGATGCCCCTGTTTCGGGCGGGCAAGCCGGCGCCGAGGCTGGGCAGCTTGCGATCATGTGCGGCGGCGAGGAGGCGGCCGTCGAGGCGGCTCGCCCGATCCTTGAATGCTACGCGCGACGGATCGTGCGCATCGGCCCATCAGGCCACGGCCAGCTGGCGAAAATGGCGAACCAGATCGCGATTGCCGGGCTGGTTCAGGGGCTGGCCGAGTCGCTGCACTTCGCGACCCGGGCCGGCCTCGACACCGATGCGCTGCTGGACGCCATCGGGCAGGGGGCTGCCCAGAGCTGGCAGATGGACAATCGCGCGCGAACCATGGTGAAGGGCCAGTTCGATTTCGGCTTCGCAGTGGAACTCATGCGCAAGGACCTCGGGCTGGTGCTGGCCCAGGCGCGTGAAGCTGGCGCAAGCCTGCCGGTCACCGCGCTGGTCGACCAGTTCTACGCCGACATCGAGCGGATGGGCGGCGCCCGGCAGGACACGTCCTCGCTCATCCGGAGGCTGGGTTGATGGCCAGACCGATCGCTTGGCTGCTGGTTGCAGCAGCTCTTGCCCTGTCGGCGCCGGCGCAGGCTGCCAAGACACTGATCGTAAATGCAAATGGCTACACACTTGACGCGCAGGGAAACCTCCGTCGGTTTGCAGGCCTGTTCATTGATGCGGACGGCAGGGTGCTCGCAACCCTGCCACGTGGCGCTGCCGAGCCGAAGCTTGCGGCCGGCGACTTCAAGCTGGACGCAAAGGGGCGCACCCTTGTCCCCGGGCTTATCGACGCGCATGGCCATGTGATGGGCCTGGCGCTCGGCCTCCGCCAGCTCGATCTCACGCCCGCCTCCAGCCTTGCCGACGCACAGGCACTGGTTTCGGCCCATGCCGCAAGGCAGACGACTGCCCGCTGGGTTCGGGGCCGGGGCTGGAACCAGGTCGTCTGGAATCTCGGCCGCTTCCCGACCGCGGCTGAGCTCGATGCGGCCCATGCCGAGCGCCCCGTCTGGCTGGAGCGGGTGGATGGCCATGCCGGCTGGGCCAACAGCGCTGCCATGAAGGCAGCAGGAATCACGCGGGCAACCAAGGACCCGGCCGGCGGGCGAATCCTGCGCGATGGAGCTGGCAACCCGACCGGCGTTTTCATCGATTCGGCAATGGCGCTTGTCGAGCGCGCGGCGCCACCGCCCTCTGCCGGAGAACGTGAGAAGGGCTTCGAGGCCGCCCTCGAACATCTCGCCTCGCTGGGGCTTACCGGCGTGCACGACATGGGCACCACCGCCGACGACTGGTCGCTGTTCCGCAGCTTCGGGGATTCCGGCCGCCTGACAGTCCGCATCACAAGCTACGCCGCCGGGATGGAGGCTATGGAGGCCATCGCGCCGCTTCGACCGACGCCCTGGCTTTATGGTGACCGACTGAAGCTGCAGGGGATCAAGCTCTACACCGATGGTGCACTCGGCAGCCGCGGCGCCTGGATGCTGCAGCCTTATTCCGACGAACCCGGAACGCGCGGGCTGAGCTTCATGGACGATACCAAACAGAAGAACCTGTTCAGCCGGGCCAATTTCCTCGGCTTTCAGGTGGCAGTCCATGCCATCGGTGACGCAGCCAATCGCCAGGCGCTCGACAGCTTCGCCGAGATCCGCCCGACCTATGGCGATGGCTTCCGCAACCGGATTGAGCATGCGCAGGTGATTGCGCCCGTCGATATCCCGCGCTTTGCCGAGTTGAAGATCATCGCCTCGGTGCAGCCCACCCACGCAACGTCGGACAAGGCAATGGCGCAAGACCGTGTCGGAGCAGCCCGGCTCGAAGGCGCCTATTCCTGGGTCGCGCTCAAGAAGGCTGGCGCCCGGCTGGCGCTAGGGTCTGACTTCCCGGTCGAGCCGGCCAATCCCTTCTGGGGCCTGCACGCGGCTGTCACCCGGCAGGACCGGGCAGACCAGCCGCCGGGTGGGTGGCGCCCGCAGGATGCGTTGACCCTGCAACAGGCCTTTGCCGGCTTCACGACCGATGCGGCCTATGCGGGCGGCATGGACGGCAAGGTCGGCTCGCTCGAGGAAGGCCGCTGGGCCGACTTCCTGCTGCTAGACCGCGACCCCTTCACCATCGGCCCTGCCGAACTGAAGCAGGTTGGCGTCGAGGAAACCTGGCTGGCCGGAAAGCGGGTGTTTGTGAAGGCGCCCCGCTGAGGCGCTGACCGTTCAGGCCGCGGCAAACAGGCTTGCCGCGCCGTCCTTCGCCACCGTCAGGCGGGTCAGCCCGGTCGCCAGTCCGGGCAGAGCATCGGCAATCCGGTCGGCAACCACGTCGGGCGTCTTCAGCGAATTCGGATCCTCGCCCGGGAAAGCGCGCGCCCGCATGGTGGTGCGCGTGCCGCCCGGATCGACCAGCAGCGCGTTCACGCCAAGCGCCTGCATTTCGGCTGCATAGACGCCGATCATGTTCTCGAGCGCCGCCTTCGACGCCGAATAGGGGCCCCAATAGGCCTCGGCCCGGCGTGCCACCGACGAGGTGACGGCAACCACCGTTCCTCGCCCCAGTCGCAGCATCGCGTCGAAGGCCCGGATCAGCCGCCACTGGGCGGTGACATTCAGCGCCATGACGGTTTCAAACTCTTTGGGGCTGGCATGTGCCAGCGGCGACAGGGTGCCAAGCGTTGCTGCGTTCAGCACCAGCAGGTCCAGCGCTTCCCAGCGGCCGCCGATCGCAGCGCCAAGCCGGTCGATGTCCTCGCCGTTCGCCAGGTCCACGGGCGCGATCGTGGCCGTTCCGCCGGCCGCGTGGATGGCGTCCTCGGTCTGGATCAGGCCGGTTTCGCCGCGCGCCGTGAGGATCACATGATAGCCATCCTTGGCCAGCCGAAGCGCGGTTGCAGCGCCGATCCCGCGGCTTGCGCCCGTTACCACTGCAAGTTTCGCTCTCTCGGACGTCATCAGCCGCGCCTTTCCGCAATCAGGCCCAGTTGCGGGCTGGCTTCCAATGCCTCCTGGTCGGTCAGCCGGGTCGGGTAGTCGCCGGTAAAGCAGGCGTCGCAATATTGCGGGGAGTTGGCCACCCGCGACGGCTCGCCAAGCGCGCGGTACAGGCCGTCGATCGAGATGAAGGCCAGGCTGTCGCAGCCGATGTAGCTGCGCATCGCTTCCACATCCATCTGGGCGGCGAGCAGCTTGTGCCGCTCGGGCGTGTCCACCCCATAAAAGCAGCTGTTCATGGTGGGCGGGCTGGCCACGCGCAGATGCACTTCGGCCGCGCCGGCCTCGCGCAGCATCTGCACGATCTTCACGCTGGTGGTGCCCCGAACCACCGAATCGTCGATCAGGACCAGCCGCTTGCCCTGAATCATCGCGCGGTTCGCATTGTGCTTCAGCTTCACGCCCAAGTGGCGAATCTGGTCACCGGGCTGGATGAAGGTGCGGCCCACATAGTGTGAGCGGATGATGCCGAGTTCAAACGGGATGCCGGCTGCCTGCGCATAGCCGATTGCCGCGGGCGTGCCTGAATCGGGGACGGGCACAACCATGTCGGCTTCGACCGGCGATTCGACTGCAAGCTCGGCGCCGATGGATTTCCGGACCTGATAGACCGAAAGTCCGTCCGAAATGCTGTCGGGGCGGGAGAAATAGACCTGCTCGAAGATGCAGGGCCGGGCTTTCAGCTGCCCGAACGGCTTCAGCGACTTAAGCCCTTCGGCATTGATCACCACCAGCTCGCCCGGCTCGATGGAGCGGATGAAGCTTGCGCCGACAATGTCGAGCGCGACCGTTTCGGACGCCAGGATCCAAGCCTCGCCAAGCTTGCCCAACACCAGCGGGCGAATGCCCAGCGGGTCGCGGCAGGCAATCAGCCCTTCCTTGGTCAGGCAGATCAGCGAATAGGCGCCCTCCACCTGCTTCAGCGCATCGATGAACCGGTCCAGAAGGGTGCGGAAGCTGGACGTGGCGACGAGGTGGATGATCACCTCGGTGTCCGACGTCGACTGGAAGATGGAGCCGCGCCGAATCAGTTCGGACTTCAGCGTCATCGCGTTCGAGAGATTGCCGTTGTGGGCAACCGCGAATCCGCCGGTGGCAAGGTCAGCGAACAGCGGCTGCACGTTCCGCAAAGCGGTTTCGCCGGTGGTGGAGTAGCGGTTGTGGCCGATGGCAGCGCCACCCTCCAGCCGGTCGATCACGTCCGGACGGTCGAAGTTGCCGGCCACATGGCCCATCGCCCGGTGCACATGGAAGTCGGCGCCATCATAGCTCACGATGCCGGCCGCTTCCTGCCCGCGGTGCTGCAGGGCATGGAGACCGAGCGCCACCATGGCCGATGCCTGGGTGGCCCCCCACACGCCGAAAACGCCGCATTCCTCGTGCAGCTTGTCGCCGTCCGGCCCGTCGAAATCGAAGGGATCTGTCGAGAAGGGCACTGCCCCGCACTCGTCAGCTGCCGATGCTTCAGCCTGTGCCATGATGCCTGCCTGTCTTGTGAGCCGCTCGCTGGCCCGCCATGTAGGGGGTCCGGCGCCATTTGTCGCTACCCGATGTGTCATTGAGAGGTCATGAAGCCCCGCATGGCAGACATGTTCCAGCCGAAATTCGATGCAGCCGGCCTGCTTACCGCCGTTGTGACCCATGCCGACACCGGCGCGTTGCTGATGGTTGCCCACATGAACGCCGAGGCGATCGAGCGGACGCGTGAGACGGGGAGGGCGCATTTCTGGTCGCGGAGCCGGGCAGCGCTCTGGCTGAAGGGCGAGACATCGGGCCATTTCCTGAATGTGCGGGAGATCCGGGTCGATTGCGACCAGGATTGCCTCTGGCTGATTGCCATCCCCGAGGGCCCCTCCTGCCACACGGGCGCCTCGAGCTGCTTCTTCCGGCGTCTCGCCGACGACGGGTTGGAACCCGTGTGAGCTGGCCAGCTCGATGAATCTGCTCGTGGCCGGGGCAACGGGTTTGGTCGGAGGCCTTGCGCTGCCGATGCTTCTGGCGCGCGGTCATTCGGTCCTGTCGCTCGGGCGTCGGTCCACCGGGCTTGCCCATCCGCTGTTGCGCGAGATGCAGACCGATTTCCGGGCAGTGCCTGAGCTGCCGGCCGCTGATGTGGCCATCTGCACGCTCGGCACCACCATCCGGGCCGTCGGCAGCAGGCAAGCCTTTGCCGCCATCGACCACGGCGCCGTTCTAGCGTTTTCCCGCGCAGCGCTAGCGGCGGGCTGTCGCCAGTTCATCTGCGTCACTGCAATCGGCGCAAGCCCGACTGCGGCTGCCTTCTACAGCCGGGTGAAGGGCGAGGTTGAGCGCGACATCGCCGCACTCGGCTTTGCGCGGGTGGATTTCCTGCAGCCAGGCCTCCTGCTCGGCCCCCGAACCGAGCGACGGCCGGTCGAGGCGCTGTTCCAGTCTCTTGCGCCGATCCTCAACCCGCTGCTGCCGGACAGTCTTTCACGCTATGGGGCGATTCCCGCCCAGAGTGTGGCCGCAGCACTGGTGGCCCTTGTCGGAGAGGAGGCCCGGGGTGTTCATCGGCACGACAACAGGTCCCTTGAGCACCTGTCTTCCGGCTGACGGTTCGTCATGTCATGATTTGTGACTAAACATCGGCCAGCGTCTGTCGTAAGATCCTGGCATGCAGCAGCCCCGCCAGGCGCGGTTGCTTCCCTTCAGGGTCGGACACCGCCGTCCCGCTGCCTTGGATTTTCAGGATCCAGGGCAGCGGGCGGTCTGGGATTTGGCGCTGCCCTTCGGTTCGACGATTGGCCCGCATCCAGCCCGTATCCAGAAGTTGACCCCAACGGAAAGAGGAAAAGCCCGCCAATGCCCGACCGATATTGACGTGAACGTAAAGGTGAGGCAGATTGGCGCTATGGGAGAGGGAGCAGTGCAGACAAACGTCGAAGCCGGTCTCGAAGCCGCCGAGCCTGCGCGCCCGTCTGCCGTCGGCAGCGAAACAGCCCAGACCTTCAGCATCACCGACCTTGCGCGCGAGTTCGGGGTCACCTCCCGCACGATTCGCTTTTACGAAGGCGAGGGGCTGATCCTGCCCGAACGGCGCGGCACCACCCGCCTCTATTCCCGCGGCGATCGTGCCCGCCTTGCCTGGATCCTGCGCGGCCGCGCCGTCGGCTTCAGCCTGGCCGACATTCGCGAGCTTCTCGACATGTATGCGCCTGGCCAGGGCCGCCGCCCCCAGCTCGAAGCAGCTCTCGCAAAAAGCCGCGAGCGCGTATCCGCCCTGTATGATCAGCGCGCCGCCCTAGACGCCACAATCGCCGAACTGGAACATTTCTGCCGCACTATCGAGGCGCAGCTGTAACAGCCGCCTCCCAAGGAGACTCGCATGCCAGCCACCTATCGCGCCCCGGTCAAGGACACCCGCTTCGTTCTGAAGCATGTGGTCGGCATCGATCGGTACAGCAACCTGCCGGGCTTTGCCGAAGCAACCCCGGACATGGTCAGCGCAATCCTGGAGGAAGGTGCCAAGTTCGTCGAAGGCGTGCTCCATCCGCTGAACCAGGTTGGCGACAGGGAAGGCTGCACCCGTCACGCCGACGGAAGCGTCACCACGCCGTCCGGCTTCAAGGAAGCCTACAAGGCCTATGTGGACGGCGGCTGGGGCACGCTGATGAGCCCGAAGGAATATGGCGGGCAGGGTCTGCCCCATGTGATCGGTTCGGCCTTCGAAGAATATCAGACCAGCGCCAACATGGCCTTCTCCATGTATCCGGGGCTCACCATGGGCGCCGTCAGCGCCATCTATGTCGCCGGCTCCGACGAGCAGAAGGCGAAGTATCTGCCCAACATGATCTCCGGCCACTGGACCGGCACGATGAACCTGACGGAGCCGCATTGCGGCACCGACCTCGGCCTCATCAAGACCCGCGCCGAGCCCCAGGCGGATGGCAGCTGGAAGGTGACGGGCACGAAGATCTTCATCTCGTCCGGCGAACATGACCTGGCCGAGAACATCGTCCACCTGGTGCTCGCGAAGACGCCCGGCGCACCCGACAGCGTGAAGGGCATCTCGCTGTTCATCGTCCCCAAGTTCCTGGTGAACGAAGACGGCTCGCTTGGCGCGCGCAATAGCCTGTCCTGTGGCTCGATCGAGCACAAGATGGGCATCCACGCCAACAGCACCTGCGTGATGAACTATGACGGCGCGACCGGATACCTCGTCGGCGAGGAAATGAAGGGCCTGAAGGCGATGTTCATCATGATGAACGTCGCCCGCCTCGGTGTGGGCGGGCAGGGCCTCGCCCAGTCGGAAATCGCCTACCAGAATGCGGTAGCCTATGCGAAGGACCGGCTGCAGGGCCGCGCTCTGACAGGCCCGAAGAACCCCGATGGCAAGGCCGACTCGATCCTCGTTCACCCCGATGTCCGCCGCATGCTGCTAGACGCCCGCGCCTTCAACGAAGGCGCCCGCGCGCTTTGCCTCTGGGCTGCGCTCCAGGCGGACCTTTCCCACAAGGCCGAAACCGCCGAAGACCGGGAGGCCGCCGACGACCTGCTGTCGCTGCTCACCCCCGTCATCAAGGCCTATCTCACCGACGAAGGCTATGCCCACGCCACCAACGCCCAGCAGGTGTTCGGCGGCCACGGCTATATCCAGGAGTGGGGGATGGAGCAGTTCGTCCGCGATGCCCGGATCGCCATGATCTATGAAGGCGCGAACGGAATCCAGGCGCTCGACCTCGTCGGCCGCAAGCTCGCCCAGAATGGTGGCCGGGCGCTCCGCGCCTTCCTGGAAATGGTGGATGGGGCGATTGCCGACGCCCGCGCCGACGAGCGCACCAGGCCCCATGCCGATGCCCTTGCCGACGCCAAGGCGAAGCTGGAACAGGCAACCTTCTGGCTGATGCAGAACGGCATGGCGAACCCGGACCATGCAGGTGCCGCCTCCACCCCCTATCTCCGCCTCATGGCACTCACGGTGTTCGGCTATTTCTGGCTGGTGATGGCAAAGGCCTCCCACGAGGCGCTGGCCGACGGAGCCGCCGATTTCGGCCGCGACTTCTACGAAGCCAAGCTGGTCACCGCGCGCCACTTCTTCGAGCGCCAGTTGCCCGACGCCCATGGCCTTGCCGCCAAGGCGATGGCTGGCGCCGACAATCTGATGGCGCTGTCTGCCGACCAGTTCTGACCATAGCATCAGCTTGCCCGATGCACGGGTGGGCCTAACGAGATCGCATTCCTTTGGGAGAGAGATGATGTCCGAAGCCTATATCTACGACGCAGTGCGCACCCCGCGCGGCAAGGGCCGCAAGGACGGCAAGTTGCACGAAATCACCCCGATCCAGCTGGCAACCCAGGTGCTGCAGGCGCTCCGCGACCGCACCGGCATCGACACCGCCGACGTCGACGATGTGGTGCTTGGCTGCGTCAGCCCGGTCGGCGAACAGGGCGCAGACATTGCCCGCGTCGCCGTGCTGAACGCCGACTATGCCGAAACCACTGCCGGCGTGCAGATCAACCGCTTCTGCGCCTCGGGCCTTGAGGCCGTGAACATGGCTGCCGCCAAGGTGATTTCGGGCGAGGCCGAATTCGCGATCGGCGGCGGTGTCGAGAGCATGAGCCGCGTCCCCATGGGCTCGGATGGCGGGGCCTGGGCGATGGACCCGGCGGTTGCCTTCAAGACCTATTTTGCGCCCCAGGGTATCGGCGCCGACCTGATCGCAACCCTCGACGGCTTCTCGCGCGATGATGTCGATGCCTATGCAGTGGAATCCCAGCGTCGCGCCGCAAAGGCGTGGGAGGAAAAGCGTTTCGCCAAGTCGGTCATTCCAGTGAAGGACGTGATCGGCGAAGTCGTGCTTGGCCATGACGAGTATATGCGCCCGCAGACCGACATGCAGTCGCTTGCAAGCCTGTCGCCCGCCTTCCAGGCGCTCGGCGAGCAGATGCCGGGCTTCGACGAGATCGCCAAGCTGCGCTATCCCGAAGTGGAGCGTGTGAACCACGTGCACCACGCCGGCAACTCGTCGGGCATCGTTGACGGCGCGTCGGCGGTCCTCGTCGGCAGCAAGGCGATGGGCGAGAAATATGGCATCAAGCCCCGCGCCCGCATCAAGGGCATGGCCTCAATCGGCTCCGAGCCGCTGATCATGCTGACGGGCCCGACCGATGTGTCGCGCAAACTGTTGAAGCGGCTCGGTATGACCGTGAACGACATCGACCTGTTCGAACTGAACGAGGCCTTTGCCTCCGTCGTGCTCAGGATGATGAAGTATATGGAAATCCCGCACGAGAAGATGAACGTGAACGGCGGCGCCATCGCCATGGGCCACCCGCTCGGCGCCACCGGCGGCATGATCCTGGGCACCGTCCTCGACGAGCTGGAGCGGACGGGGAAGCAGACTGCCCTCGTCACGCTTTGCGTCGGTGCCGGTATGGGAACGGCAACCGTAATCGAGCGCATCTGACTTTCTCCCCTCCCTGGCAGGGAGGGGCAGGGGGTGGGTCGACTGCCGCAGAAGGCACCATCCCGGCAAAAGAAGACACCCACCCCGGACCCCTCCCTCAACGAGGGAGGGGAAGACAAAGGGAGACACACATGACCGACACCGCAATCCGCCAGGACCTCGACTCCGACGGCATCCTCCTCCTCACCATCGACTGCCCAGGCCTGTCGATGAACGTCATCAACGAAGCCTTGACCCGCGACCTCATCGCCGCCGTCGAGCGTATCCGCACCGACGAAGTCGTGAAGGGTGCCGTCCTCACGTCGGGCAAGCCCTCGGGCTTCGTCGCCGGCGCCGACTTGAAGGGCATGAACTTCTCCGGCGGCGGCAGCAGCACCTCTTCGGGCAAGTCGAAGATGGCCCAGCTGTTCGAAGGCGTCTTCACCCTCAACAAGCTGCTTCGCGACCTCGAGACCTGCGGCAAGCCGGTTGCCTCTGCCGTCAACGGCCTTGCGCTGGGCGGCGGGCTCGAGATCGTGCTCGCCACCCATTACCGTGTCATTGCCGACAATCCGAAGATCACGCTCGGCCTCCCCGAAGTGCTCGTCGGCCTCTTCCCCGGCGCAGGCGGCACCCAGCGCTTGCCGCGCCTCATCGGCGTGCAGCCCGCCCTCATGTTCCTTCTGCAAGGCAAGAATATGAGCCCGCAGGAAGCGCTCGGCCTCGGAGTGGCACAGGCCGTCGTCCCCGCCGACCAGGTGGTCCAGGCCGCCAAGGCTTGGGTCAAGGCCAACCCCAATGGCGGCGTGCAGCCGTGGGACCAGAAGAATTTCAAGTTCCCCGGCGGTGTCGGTGGCACCAACCCCGCCTTCGCGCAGACCTTCATGGGCGGCGTCGCCGTGGCCCACAAGCAGTCCTATGGGAACATGAACCAGATCAAGGCGATCATGAGCGCGGTGTATGAAGGCGCGCAGCTGCCGATGGACACGGCCATCCGCCTCGAATCCAAGTATTTCGCCAAGGTCGTGGCCGACCCGCAGGCCGGCAACATGATCCGCTCACTGTTCGTCTCCAAGCAGGCCGCCGAAAAGGGCGCCCGCCGCCCGGCAAACGTGCCGCCGATGCGCACGAAGAAGGTCGGCATGCTCGGCGCGGGCCTCATGGGCGCCGGCATCGCCATGGTCTCGGCGCAAGCGGGCATCGAGGTGGTCCTTCTCGACCGCGACCAGGAGGCGGCCGACAAGGGCAAGCAGTACACCGCCGACCGTCTCGCCAAGAAGCGCACTTCGCCCGAAAAGACCGCCGAGATCCTCGGCCGCATCCACGCGACCTCGAACTACGAGGATCTGAAGGGCTGCGACCTCATCATCGAGGCCGTGTTCGAAACCCGCGAGATCAAGGCCGACGTCACGAAGAAGACCGAGGCCGTGGTCGGCGCCGAAACCATCTTCGGCTCCAACACCAGCACGCTGCCCATCACCGGCCTCGCCGAAGCGTGGAGCAAGCCGGAGAATTTCATCGGCATCCACTTCTTCTCGCCCGTCGAGAAGATGCCGCTGGTCGAGATCATCGTCGGCAAGAAGACCGGCCCCGAAGCAATTGCAAAGGCGCTGGATTATGTGGCGCAAATCCGGAAGACCCCGATCGTCGTCAACGACAGCCGCGGCTTCTACACAAGCCGCTGCTTCGGCACCTTCGTCCAGGAAGGCCTCGCCCTCCTTCAGCAGGGCGTGAAGCCTGCGCTGATCGAGAATGTCGCCAGGCACATGGGCATGCCCGTCGGCCCGCTCGCGGTGAACGACGAAGTCGGCCTCGACCTCAGCTACAAGGTCGGCCAGCAGACCAAGAAGGACCTGGGCGACGCCTACAAGCCGGGCCCGGGCGAGGCCGTGATCGAGAAGATGATGGAACTCGGCCGCCACGGCCGCAAGAACGCCAAGGGTTTCTACGCCTACCCCGAAGACGGGTCGCCCAAGCACCTTTGGCCCGATCTCGGCGCGAACTTCCCCGTCTCGGCCAATCAGCCGACCCCGGCCGAGGTGAAGGAACGCCTCCTCTATCGCCAGCTGGTCGAAACCGCCCGCTGCTTCGCCGAAGGCGTGCTGGAAACGCCGGAAGACGGCGATTTGGGCGCCATCTTCGGCTGGGGCTTCGCGCCCTTCACCGGCGGCCCGTTCAGCCACATGGACACCGTTGGCCTGGAAACCGTTGTCCAGACGCTGGATCGCTTGGCTCAGGCCCACGGCGAGCGTTTCGCCCCGCCGCAGATGCTGCGCGACATGGCCGCCAAGGGTGAAAGCTTCTACGGCAACGCCGCGAAGAAGAAGGCCGCCTGATCACCGTCGGTATGCGGCGGGCACCTTGTGCCCGCCGCTGCCCCAATGTCCCCGCAAAAGTCTAGGTTGCGCCACGGACCGTGTCGTGGCTTCGCTCTCCACATGTTGGAGGGACGAAGAATGATCAGAACACCACTTTGCAACATGCTCGGCGTCGAGCACCCGATCATGCTGGCCGGCATGGGCGGTGTCTCCTACGCCGAGGTCGTGGCGGCTGTCTCCAACGCCGGCGGCTTCGGCACGCTCGGCATGGCCGGCACCAGCGCGAAGTTCATCGAAGCCCAGATGAAGCGGGTCCGCGAACTGACGGACAAGCCTTTCGGTGTGGACCTCCTCTCCGCCCAGCCCGAAAGCCTGACGGCCGCGATCGACGTCATCATCGCCAACGGCGCCAAGGCCTTCGTCGCCGGACTGGGTGTTCCTTACCCGATCGTCAAACAGCTGAAGGACAATGGCGTCCTGGTCATCGCCGTCATCGGCAAGGTGGATCACGCCCGCAAGGCCGAACAGGCCGGCTGCGACGCCGTCGTTGCGCAAGGCACTGAAGGCGGAGGCCACACTGGCCAGGTCGCCTCCGTCGCGCTCTGGCCGCAGGTGGTCGATGCCGTGAAGATCCCGGTCGTCGCCGCCGGCGGCCTCTACGACGGCCGCGGCCTTGCCGCAGCGCTCGCCATGGGCTGTGTCGGCGTCTGGATGGGCACCCGCTTCATCGCGAGCGCCGAGGCGCACGCCGGTGGCCCCTACAAGGACGCGATCGTCGGCATGTCGGAATCCGACACCACCATCTCCCGCGGCTTCACGGGCAAGACCCTGCGGGCGTTGAAGAACGAGACCACGGAGAAGTATGAGAAAGAGGCAGCAAAGCCCTTCCCGGCGCAAGCGATGGAATCCGCCCAGCTGAATCGCCTGGGGCCCATTGCCGGTGTCGTCGACAATCTTGATCCCGCCACCATGTGTTTCGCGGTGGGGCAGGGCGGTGGCGGCGTGCGCGAAGTGCTCAGCTGCGCCGAAATCGTCGACCGCACCATGGCCGAGGCAGCTGAGACGCTCGGCCGGATCGGCAAGCTGGCGGCCTAGGCATCTGTCGGGGCCTCAGTCCGCAATCTTCAGCAACCGCCGGGCAGCAGGCGCCAGCACAGCGCCAAGGTCATTGCCGCGCTTCAGCGTCTGCCCGGCCTCGCCCAGCAGGCTGTACTGGCCCTGCCGGTTGCGGTTGGCAGGGTCCTTCACCAGCCGGAACTCCGGGCGCTCCGACGCGCGACGAAAGGCCGAAAAGGTTGCGGTGTGCCGCTCGAAGGCGATAGCGTAATCCCGCCACTCACCGGCTGCGACCATCCGGCCATACAGCTGCATGATGCGGTCAAGCTCGGCGCGGTCGAAAACGGTCTGCGCCGCGCCCGGAAGCGCAATGACGGTCAAGCCGCCTCGCCGCCCGACTTGCGGCTTTCGGCTTCATACGCATCCAGCCGGGCGCGGAGCAGTTCCAGCTCGCACTTCAGGATCTCGTACTTCTGCGTCGCCGGATCGAACTTTTCCGAACAGGGCGTGCCATAGGGAACGAAGCTCGGTGCGTCCTTCACCAGCACCGGCACGGGTTTGGCGGGGATGCCGATCATGGTCGCGCCGGCTGCCACATCCTTGGTGACGACCGCATTGGCCCCGATCTTCGCACCAGCGCCCACCGTGATCGGCCCCAGGATTGCAGCGCCGAGCGAGATGATCACCCCGTCGCCGATGGTCGGGTGCCGCTTGCCGCCGACCCCGTTGGTCGGGTTGGTCCCGCCCAGCGTCGCCCCCTGGTAGATGGTGACGTCGTCGCCGATCACGCTGGTTTCGCCGATCACGACAAAGCCATGGTCGATAAACAGGTTGCGTCCGATCTTTGCGCCCGGATGAATGTCGATCGCGGTCAGGAAGCGGCTGAAATGGTTCACCATCCGCGCAGCCAGGAACAGGTCCGCCCGGTACAGCGCATGGGCCACCCGGTGGAATCCAACCGCCAATACGCCCGGATAGGTCAGGATTTCCCAGCGCGACCGCGGGGCCGGATCCCGCGCCCGGATGCTCGACAGATAGCTGGTGAGATTGCCGAACATGGCGCGCCTTCGCTTCGTTGAACCTGTCACATAATCCCTGCGGCGTCCCGAATCCAGATGTGCCGCCATCGGCTTCGGGCAAGGTCAACAGAAAGCCTGCCTTTTGCACTGGTTGCCCCATCTGTCTTGCCTGCAAGGGCTGGGCCTGTCAGCAAGGGATCGCATGGATCTCGACACACTCTTGCTGACGTTCATTGCGGTCGGCTTTGTCGCCCAGTTGATCGACGGCGCGCTGGGCGGCGGGTTCGGCATCATCAGCTCGTCCGTGCTCATCGCAACCGGCGTGCCCCCGGCATCAGCGTCTGCCGGGATTCATGCGGTAAAGGTCATCACCGCGCCGATTTCCGGCCTCAGCCACGCGATGGCCGGCAACGTCGACTGGCGGCTGTTCTGGCGGCTTGCCATTCCGGGGGCGATCGGCGCCGTTGCTGGCGCCTATATCCTCACCGGCCTGCCGATCGGCACTGCCAAGCTGCTCATCCAGATCTATCTCGGCATTCTGGGCGTCGTGCTGCTGGCCCGCCGGCACATGCGCCACGGCCCCCATGGCGACCCCAAGGTGGTCGGCCCGCTGGGCCTCGCCGGCGGCTTCCTGGATTCGGCCGGCGGCGGAGGCTGGGGCCCGATCGTCACCCCCAACCTCATCATCCAGGGCGCATGGCCCCGTCAGGCCGTCGGCACCGTCAACATGGCCGAGTTCGTGGTGGCGTTGGCGAGCTCGGTGACCTTCCTCGCCGCGCTGGGCTGGGAGACCTTCGGAACCGCTGTGCTGGGCCTGCTGATCGGCGCCGTCGTCGCTGCCCCGTTCGGCGCACTCCTCACGAAGAAGCTTCCCACAGGCGTCCTCATCCGTCTCGTCGGCCTGCTGCTCGTCTCCACCAGCCTGTTCGGCCTGGCCCGGGAATTGCTCTAGCGCGTCAACTCCCGAACCGGCGGCATCAGGTTGCAGATATCCGCGCCGCCCGCCGGCCGGATGAAGAACGGGTCCCGCCGGTTGGCGCGGCTGTCCACCCACTTCGCAAAGCTGGCGCTGTCGCTCTTTAGCACCTCGAACCTGGGCCGCTCTGCCACCGGCAGTTCCACCGCCAGCCGGGCCGACACCAGCTTCACCCGCTGCGCCGGATCCTCGTAGAAGCCCAGCGCCCCAGTCCCGCGCGGCAACGACGAAAGCCCCTCGATCCCCGCCAGAACCCGCCCCACTGCCGCAATGTTCCGGTCCAGGTGCCGCGGCCCATGCCCGATCACCACATAAAGCTCGGCGCCCGTCCCCATGTCGGGCGGCATGTTGCGCCCTGCACCCACGATCCCGGGGCAATGCGGCAGTCAGTGCGCCTTGCCATCGGTCGCCACCGGCCAGCCCTTGGCATGCCCCACGGTCGCGCCATAGGCGTCCTTGAAGGGCAGGGCGCGGAAATCCAATGGCAGCCCCGGCCGCTCGTAACTCCCCTGCGGCGAAGCCTCGATCCCGTCGGGCAGCGCCGCCTTCTCGGTCGGGTCCCCCCACTGGACAACATAATTCTCCTGCACCCGCACGATCGCCGCATGGCGCTGGAACCAGCCCTCGCGCACCAGCGCATGGATATTGGCGATGTGGCCAGGCGCATAAGCATTCGCGAGCTGGATCACGAGGCGTCGCCCGCCGGCAAACTCCAGCAGCAGCACATTGCCGTCGTCCACCGCCTCCCAGTCGCTTGCAGGCGCCGCGGCCAGGATATCGCCCGGCGAAGGTGCAGCAGCCCCTTGGGCAAAGGCGGGCAGGGCGGCGGCCGCCAGAAGGGCGGCAAGGTTCAGGGTGCGCATCGCCGCAACCTGCCAGCCAAGCCTGCCGATGGCCAGCCCCCTCTTATCGAACAGGTTCGCTCCAGGCGTTGAACAAATCGACTGAGGCGATTACCTTCAGCCCATGATCTACCTGCCCACCATCAAGCAGCTGCAGTATCTCGTCGCCCTCCACCGCACCGGCCACTTCGGCAAGGCGGCAGACGATTGCCACGTCACCCAGTCCACCCTCTCCGCAGGGCTTCGCGAGCTCGAAACCCTGCTCGGCGTCACCCTGGTCGAGCGCAACCGCCGCACCGTCCGCTTCACTCCGCTCGGCGAGGCCGTCGTCGCCCGCGCCTGGCGCCTGCTCGCCGAAG
>JBGTBK010000126.1:0-24401 GCA_041749355.1 Sandaracinobacter sp.
GGTCACGCGCACGATCTCGCCGCGGCGCAGGTCGTCGAGCGCGCGGGCAAGAGCAAGGTCGGAGCCCGGGACGATCAAAAGGCGAACTCCGCGATCAACGGCACATGGTCCGACGGGCGCTGCCAGCCCCTTGCGGGCACCAGCGTGGTCAGGCCACGGGCTGCGCCTTCGAGGGCGGGCGAGCACCAGACATGGTCGAGCCGGCGCCCGCGGTTGGAGGCTTCCCAATCGCTCGCGCGGTAGCTCCACCAGGTGTAGAGCCGCTCGGGCCGGGGCACGAAGCGACGGCCGAGATCGACCCAGCCGTGGCTTGCCTGCAGGGCTGCCAAGGTGTCGACCTCGACCGGGGTGTGGCTGACCACGCCAAGCAGGGCCTTGTGGTCCCAGACATCTTCCGGGTGCGGGGCGATGTTGAAGTCTCCAAGCACGATGGAGGGCTCGGTGAGCGCGCCTGACCAGTCGGTCATGCGGGCGAGGAAATCGAGCTTCTGCCCGAACTTCGGGTTTGCGGCGCGGTCGGGCACATCGCCGCCGGCCGGCACATAGACATTGTGCAGCACGGCCCCGCCGGGAAGCCGCACGGAAATGTGCCGGGCCTCGCCATTGGCCTGCCAATCGTGCCGGGAGACCAGTTCGACGGGCACGCGCGAGCAGATTGCGACCCCGTGGTGCATGCGCTGGCCAGCAAGATGGATGTGGGTGAAACCATGGGCTTCCATCGCGGCGCGCGGGAAGCTGTTGTCCTCGCACTTGGTTTCCTGAAGGCACAGGATGTCGACCGCATGGGTGTCGAGCAGTTGCTCGATCAGGTGCGGGCGGGCGCGGATGCTGTTGATGTTCCACGACGCGATGCGAAGGGGCCGGCTCTGCGGGGGCGTGCTTGGCGACATGCGAGGCACTTAAGGGGGCCTGCGGACTTCGTCACGCCCGAAAAGTGGGTGGACTGGGCCTGGCTGACGGGGCGGACCCTTGTGGCTGGTCATTGTGGCTGGTCATTGTGGCTGGCCGGCGCCGGACGCAAATTGGCCCCCGCTCCGGGGGCATGGAGCGGGGGCCTTTTATGCGCTCGTCACGCAGCTGGCGGGCTTCTGCGATCGGGCAACAGGGGGCAAATCCCGATGGCCACCGCACCAGCATTCCGACACTAGCAGAGGGTTTCTTGCCCGTGCCTGAATGAAATCACATTCGCCTTGACATGATGGTTTGTCAAACATCTTCGGCGCTGACGGTGCCGGAACGGACAAAGTTTTCGTTAACCCGAGGTTTCAGCCTGTTTTCCCTGGTGGCCGGATTTTGGCCCGCGGATCCTGGAAGGTGAAAGCCGACTCGGGAAGGTTCCCGCCGAAGCGGATGTTCGACAGTTCAACGACAGTCAGATTGCTTTGCGCATCGGTCACGCGCCAGCCCGTCAGGCGAAGACCGCCGGGTGCTGCCCTGTCTGGCGCGAGGAAGAACAGGATCCGCCCGAGGTCGGCGCGCTTGGGATCCTGGGCCAGAACGGCCACCTGCCCCGGCATCGGATTTTCCGCATCGGGCACGATGCGGGCAACGCGTGCGAGGTCCGCGGACGGATCCAGAAGCACGCCGAGTGGGGTCGAGCGGATCGGCCATTCCGACACCTGGGCAACCTTGTAGTCGACGAAGCTCAGTCGCTGGCCGTTGGACACGACAAGGTAGGTTGCACCCTTGCCATAGTCGAAGCGGATGCGGCCGGGGCGTTTCAGCAGCATGGTGCCGCGCGCCTGGCGGCCGTCGGCTGCTGTCTGCACGAAATCCGCCGACATGCTGGTCGTGGCAGCAAGAGCGCGCTGCACGTCGGGCAGTGTTGCGGCCGCTGTCGGGGCTGCGGCCACCAGCGCGGCAACTGCAAGATAGGCTGTTTTCATGACGCAGGCCGTGCACCGGAGCCCGTGAACTGCCCTTGAATGGTGGCAATCGCGGGTAGCAGCCTGTCGAAATGATGGATCAGCACGTCTGCGCCCAGCTCCTCCACAGGTTCGGTCGAATAGCCGAAGGACACCAGAACCAGCGGCACGCCGGCAGCCTTCGCGGTGTCGGCATCGGTGCGGCTGTCGCCGACGAAGATGGCGCGATTGCCTCGCGCCTGTTCCAGCGTGTCGGTCAGATGCCGCGGGTCCGGCTTGCGCCAGGGCCGGGAATCGGCGCCGAGCAGGGCGCGGAAGCGACCGGCCCAGCCCAGTTCGGCGACCAGCGAAGTGGCCAGCGCAACCGGCTTGTTGGTGCAGATCGCAAGGCCGAACCCTTCGCGTTCCAGCGCATCAAGGGCGGCCTCCACCCCATCGAAGGGCCTGCTGTGGACCGCGATGTTGTCGGCATAGTGGCTGAGGAACGGCGCAACTCCTGTCTCGACCAGGTCGGCTGTCATGGGGCCGGTTGCGGCGAGCCCGCGCTCCAGAAGCTTTCGGGCGCCCTGCCCGACCATTGCGCGAACCCCTGCCGGATCGATCGGGGGGCGCCCCAGCACGCCAAGCGCATGGTTGAGGCTGGCGGAAAGATCCCCCGCGGTGTCGACCAGCGTGCCGTCGAGGTCGAAGATGATGGTGTCGGCTTTCATGCGCCCTGCCCTAGCCACCGCGGGGCCCGAGCGGAAGCGGCCTGCTGCGCTGCAGCCGGCGTGGCATTTCAGGGCCCCAGCTTTTCTTGGGGAGAACGCTGTGGCACTGCGCAGGGATGCCTGCTTCACACGAACGGCCGCTGGCCGCTGTCATCCTGGCCGCCGGAAAGGGAACCCGGATGCGTTCGGGCCTGCACAAGGTGCTGCATCCGGTCGGCGGCCGGCCGATGCTGATGCACCTGCTTGCAAGCCTCGATCCGCTGAACCCTGCGCGCCGTGTTGTGGTTGTGGGCGACAAGGCCGAGCAGCTTCGAACAGCGCTGGCCGACACAGACGTTGCGCTGTGCGTGCAGGAGCCGCAGCTGGGCACCGGCCATGCGGTGCTTCAGGCCGAGTCAGCCCTTGCGGGATTTGATGGCACCGTGATCATCCTGTTCGGGGATGTCCCGCTGGTGTCGGCAGGAACGATGGAGCGGCTGGCACGCGCCGTCGACGGGGCTGATGGTCCGGCGATTGCCGTGCTGGGCTTCCGGCCGCCGGTGGCAGGCGCCTATGGCCGGGTGATTGCCGACGCGAATGGCCGCGTGCTGCGCATGGTGGAAGCCAAGGATGCGAGCGCGGAGGAGCTGGCTGTTCCGCTCTGCAACGCGGGGTTGATGGCGGTGAAGTCCGCGCATCTATTCGAGCTGCTGAAGGCGGTTGGCACGGGCAATGCGGCCGGGGAATATTATCTGGTCGACATCGTAATGCTGGGGGCTGCGGCCGGCTTGTCTTCGGTGGTGTTGGAGGCGGATGCGGACGAGGTGGTCGGAATCAACAGCCGGGCCGAACTGGCAGCGGCCGAAGCGCTGTTCCAAGCCAAGCGGCGTGCCGACCTGATGGCGGCCGGTGTCAGCCTGGTGGCGCCGGACACGGCCTATCTGAGCTGGGACACCGAGATAGGTGCCGACAGCGTGGTGGAACCGAATTGCGTGTTCGGCCCCGGCGTGACGATTGGTTCGGGGGTGCGGATCCGGGCATTTTCGCATCTGGAAGGGGCCGATGTCGGCGACGGCTGCGAAGTGGGGCCCTATGCCCGTCTGCGGCCGGGCACGGTGCTGGGCACCGGCGCCAAGGTGGGCAATTTCGTGGAAACGAAGAAGGCTGTGCTGGGCGCCGGCGCCAAGGTGAACCACCTGAGCTACATCGGGGATGCGACAGTTGGCGCAAAGGCCAATATCGGTGCCGGCACCATCACCTGCAATTATGACGGCTTCAACAAGCATCGGACAGACATCGGCGAAGGTGCCTTCATCGGCTCCAACTCGGCGCTGGTGGCGCCGGTGTCGATCGGTGCCGGAGCGATCATCGGGGCCGGAAGCGTGATCACCAGTGAGGTGGAGCCCGAGGCGCTCGCGCTGACCCGGGCCCCCCAGGTTGCAAGGCCGGGATGGGCGACGCGATTCCGCGCCGCAATCGCCGCGCGGAAGGGCAAGTAAGGCATGTGCGGAATTGTCGGAGTGCTGGGCAAGGGGCCGGTTGCAACCACGTTGGTGGAGGGACTGAAACGGCTGGAGTATCGCGGATATGATTCCGCCGGGGTCTGCACCATCGTCGATGGCCAGTTCCAGCGCCGCCGGGCCGAGGGCAAGCTGAAGAACCTCGCCGCCCGGCTGGAGGCCGAGCCGCTGCCGGGTAACGCCGGGATTGCCCACACCCGCTGGGCCACCCACGGCGCCCCGACCGAGGACAATGCGCACCCCCACATCGTGGGCGATGTGGCAGTGGTTCACAATGGAATCATCGAGAATTTCAAATCGTTGCGGGATGAACTTCAGGCCGAAGGCCGGGTTTTCCTGTCGCAGACCGACACCGAGGTGGTTGGCCATCTGGTGGCGCGCGAGCTGGAGGCGGGCAAGTCTCCGCAGGACGCGGTGGCAGCGGTGCTTCCGCGGCTGCATGGGGCCTTCGCGCTGGCGCTGCTGTTCCGGAACGATCCCGACCTGCTGATCGGTGCGCGGCTTGGGGCGCCGCTCACGGTGGGCTACGGCGATGGCGAGAATTACCTGGGCTCGGATGCGCTGGCGCTTGCCGGCATCACCCAGCGCATTGCCTATCTGGAGGAAGGCGACTGGGCTGTCGTCCGGCGCGGGTCCGTGCAGCTGTTCGATTCGGCGAACCAGGCTGTAGAGCGGCCGATCGTGACGTCCGGCGTGTCGGCGGCGCTGACCGAAAAGGGCAACTACCGCCACTATATGCAGAAGGAGATCTTCGAGCAGCCGCTGGTGGTGGCGCAGACGCTGCAGAGCTATCTGAAGCCGTTGCAGGGCGAGGTGGCGCTGCCGATCCCGGATTTCGATTTCTCGGGGGTGACCCGGGTGCAGATCGTGGCCTGCGGCACCAGCTATTACGCAGGCATGGTTGCGAGCTACTGGCTGGAGCAATTCGCCCGCGTGCCCGTGGAAATCGATTTCGCATCCGAGTTCCGCTACCGCGAGCCAGTGCTGGAAGCCGGTGGGCTTGCGCTTTTCATCAGCCAATCCGGAGAGACGGCCGACACCCTTGCAGCGCTGCGCCATGCCAGGGCCGAAGGCCAGAAGATTGCGGTTGTGGTGAACGTGCCCACAAGCAGCATGGCGCGGGAGGCGGACCTGCTGCTGCCGACCCACGCAGGCACCGAGATCGGCGTTGCCTCGACCAAGGCCTTCACCTGCCAGTTGGCTGTGCTGGCGGCGCTTGCTGCCAATCTCGCGCGCGTTCGCGGCCGGCTGTCAGCCGAGGCCGAGCGCGACATAGTCACCCATCTGGCCGAAGCACCTGCCGCAATGAATGCAGCACTGGCGCATGACGAGGCGGTTGCCGCAATCGCGCCACTCGTCGCCAAGGCCCGCGATGTTCTGTATCTCGGCCGTGGGCCGGACTTCCCCATGGCCCTGGAAGGCGCGTTGAAGCTGAAGGAAATCAGCTACATCCACGCCGAAGGCTATGCCGCGGGTGAAATGAAGCATGGGCCGATCGCGCTGATCGACGAACATGTGCCGGTCATCGTTCTGGCGCCTTCCGGCCCTTGGTTCGAGAAGACCGTTTCCAACATGCAGGAGGTGCGCGCCCGGGGCGGCCAGGTGATCCTGATCTCGGACGCCGAGGGCATTGCGGCGGCTGGCGAAGGCTGCCTTGCGACGCTGGAAATGCCGAGTGTGCATCCGCTGATCGCGCCGCTCGTCTATGCGATTCCGGTCCAGCTGCTGGCCTATCATGTGGCGGTGCTGAAGGGCAGCGACGTGGACCAGCCGCGCAATCTTGCGAAGTCGGTGACGGTTGAATGAGGCCACCCGCTCTCCTCTGCTGCAAGGAAATCCGATGACATTCGACTACGACTATTTCGTCATCGGCGCCGGCTCTGGCGGTGTCCGGTCTTCGCGGATTGCGGCCGGGCATGGCGCGAAGGTTGGCATTGCCGAGGAGTTTCGCGTTGGCGGCACCTGCGTGATCCGTGGCTGCGTGCCCAAGAAGCTGCTGGTGATCGGGGCGCACTTTGCCGAGGATCTGGACGACGCCCGCCGTTATGGCTGGACCATCGAGGGCAAGAGCTTCGACTGGCCGACGCTGCGGGACAATGTGCTGGCCGATGTGGACCGGCTGAACGCGGCGTATCAGTCCACGCTGGACACCCACAAGGTGGAGACCTTCCTGTCGCGCGCCACGCTGGTGGGCCCGAACCGGGTGCAATTGGCCGACCGCGAGGTGACGGCGAAGCATGTGCTGGTGGCGACCGGCGCGCGCCCGATGGTGCCCGATGTGCCCGGCGCCGAGCATGGAATCACCTCGAACGAGATCTTTCACCTGGAGCGGCTTCCGAAGCGGGCGATCATCTGCGGCGCTGGCTATATCGCCAACGAATTCGCCGGCATCCTGCACGAGCTTGGTGTCGAGGTGACCCTTGTGGTCCGGTCGGACACGCTGCTGAGGGGCTGGGACCGGTCGCTGGCGGATCGGCTGCTGGCGATTTCCACCGAGAAGGGGATCCAGTTCCGCTTCAACATGGTGCCCGAGCGGATCGAGAAGCGCGCCGATGGCACGCTGGAGATGCACTGCGCCAACGGCAAGCTGCTGGAAGCCGACCTGCTGCTGTGGGCGATCGGCCGGGTTCCCAACAGCGAAGGCCTGGGGCTGGAGGCACTGGGGCTCACCCTGGGTGCAAACGGGGCCATCCCGGTGGATGCCGCGAGCCACACGTCGCTTCCCTGGCTGCATGCTGTTGGCGACGTGACAGACCGGCTGCAACTGACGCCGATTGCCATCCGCGAAGGCCATGCGCTTGCCGACGGGCTGTTCGGCGGCCGGGACTGGACGGTAGATCATGCCTGCGTGCCGTCTGCGGTGTTCAGCCATCCACCGCTTGCAAGCGTGGGGATGACCGAGGCGCAAGCCCGGCAGAGCCTTGGCGGTGTGAGAGTTTTTGCCAGCGATTTCAGGCCGATGAAGCATGTGCTTGCCGGCCGGAACGAACGCTCGCTCTACAAGCTGGTGGTGGATGCCGCGACCGACAGGCTGGTCGGCGCCCATATGCTGGGGCCAGATGCGCCCGAGATCCTGCAGGCGCTGGCAATTGCCGTGAAGGCCGGGCTGACCAAGGCGCAGTTGGACGAGACGGTCGCGCTGCACCCGACCATGGCCGAGGAACTGGTGCTGATGCGCTGACCCGGGGCCCACAGGCCCCGGGCCGCACTCCCATCAGGCTGTCAGGGCACGGCGGCGGCGCATCATGCCACCGACCAGTCCGAAGCCTGCGATCATCATCGCCCAGCTGGCGGGTTCGGGCACCGCGTTCAGCTGGAACAGGTGAGTCCAGCCTTCTTCTTCGGCGCTGGCAAGGAGATAGGCCTTGCCATCCCAGCTGTCCTTGGCCGAAATGAAGGTCAGGCCTTCGAAATTGGCGAAGGCGTCGCCGACCGATGTGTCGTAGATGAGGCCGTTGAACACCGGGGCAAACGGATTCGAGATGTCGAAGGTGGCGATCGAGAGGCCGCGCTCGACACCGACGAACAGCCAGCGCTGGCCGCCGACCATGCCGACCACCAGGTTCTCGGGCTCGATCGACAGACCGTTGCGGCGAGCGCTGTTGAGCCCGAGCAGTTCGAGTTCGGTCACGGCCTTTTCGAACACATTGCCAGCGTCCCAGACCAGCGTTCCGTCTTCCGTGCGGATCGAGACCGAGCGACCGCCCGAATAGCTGATCGTGTCGGCATCGCCGTCATTGTCGAGGTCGAGACCCCAGAAGCGGCGGCGATCGTTCAGCGAGTTGATCGCGTCGATCGACGATTGCGGAACCGAAGCGTCGTAGGGCAGCAGCAGGTTGTTGCCGAGATCCTCGCCCTCGTCGGCGGTCACGATGTAGGTGACGCCTTCGTGCACAAAGGTCGCGATGCCGTCGGGCTGGCGAAGCGCAGTGACCCCGGTGAGGCCTTCGGAGGTGGGGATAGCCGCGCTGGTGCGGTGGATGAAGGCGTTCTCCGCGGTGCTCACATCCTTCAGACCGGCCGGGATCAGCTCCTGGATCGAGGCGCTGTTGCCGCTGAGGTCGACAACCGCGATGAGGTTGTTTTCCTGCAGCGTCACGAACGCCTTGTTGCCGTCGGCGCTGATTGCGACGAACTCGGGCTCGATGTCTTCGGCAAAGTTGGTGTTCGGGCGGAACAGGGCGCCCTTGGCCTGCAGCGCGACCTTCTGGTCCTCGAAGCCGGTGAAATCGAGGGTGGTAGAGGTTCCGCTGGCAACGTCGATGATGGCAATCCCGCCCAGCGGGTCGGGCGTGGCCGGCTCGCCCTCGATCGCGACCAGCAGGCGCTTGCCGTCGGGCGTGAAGGCGATGCTGTCGGGGCCGATGCCGACGGCAACGTCGCGGATGAAGTCGCCCGAGGTGGTAAAGAAGCGGACCCGGCCGGCCTCTCCGACCTGACCGGCGATCGCGACCACGCCATTCTTGACGCTGACACTGGCAACTTCGCCGCCATCGTCGGTGATCCGAAGCGTGCGCAGATAGTTGCCGGCCGTGTCGAGCACGTCGACGCCGTTGCCGCCGGTCACATAGATTTCGTTGCGGCCGGGATCGAAGGCGTTGATTTCCGCGCCATCGCCCTGGTCCGAGTTGTTATGCTGGAACGACCACTGGAGCGTGCTCTCGAGCCGGTTTGCGGCGAGTGCCGGATGCGCGGCGATGGCGAAAAGCGCTGCTGTGCCTGCCAGCAGGATGGTGCGAATCTGCATGTTGTAAGACCCCTCTGAGAAAATTGCCCTCTGTCCGAGTAGGGCGGCGCAGTTACGGTTGGTTTACCATATTGTGACGCACAGATGACGCCGGGCGGACGGGGTGCAATGCTCACCCCTTGCGCTGGGCCGCGATTTGCGGGCATTGCACCGCCCATCATGACCCAGACCAACCGCAACTGGACCCCCGACAGCTGGCGCAAGGCCGAAGCCAGGCAATTGCCGGCCTGGCCCGATGCTGCGCGTGCAGCCGCAGTCGAAGCCGAGATGCGCAGCTATCCGCCGCTGGTGTTCGCCGGCGAGGCGCGGCTGCTGAAGGAGCGGCTGGCCGATGTGGTGGCCGGCAAGGCCTTCCTTCTGCAGGGCGGCGACTGCGCCGAGAGTTTTGCCGAGTTCCACCCCAACAACATTCGCGACACCTTCCGGGTGCTGCTGCAGATGGCCGTGACGCTGACCTTCGCAAGCCACATGCCCGTGGTGAAGCTGGGCCGCATGGCCGGTCAGTTCGCCAAGCCACGCTCGGCCGACCTGGAAGAGATCGGGGGCGTCGCCCTCCCCTCCTACCGCGGGGACATCGTCAACGACATCGCCTTCGAGGAGGCCGCGCGCCAACCCGATCCCGAGCGGCAGAAGCGGGCCTACATGCAGGCAGCGAGCACGCTGAACCTGCTTCGGGCGTTCGCAACCGGCGGCTATGCAAACCTGCACCAGGTGCACAAGTGGAACCTGGATTTCGTGGCGCGTTCGCCCTGGGCCGAGCGCTATGCCGAGGTTGCCAGCCGGATCGGCGAAGCACTCGCCTTCATGGAAGCCTGCGGGCTTTCACCCGACACCGTGCCGCAGCTGAAGGGCACGGAGTTCTACACCAGCCATGAAGCGCTTCTGCTGGGCTATGAGGAGGCCATGACCCGGCAGGACAGCCTGACCGGCGACTGGGTCGACACCTCGGCGCACATGCTGTGGATCGGCGACCGCACCCGCTTCGAAGGATCGGCGCACATCGAGTTCCTGCGCGGCGTGATGAACCCGCTGGGCCTGAAATGCGGGCCAAGCCTGAAGCCCGACGAGCTGCTCCGCCTGATCGACACGCTGAACCCGGCCAACGAGCCCGGGCGCCTGACGCTGATCAGCCGGTTCGGCGCCGACAAGGTGGAGGCGCATCTGCCAGCCCTGGTGCGGGCCGTGCAGCGCGAGGGGCGCCATGTGCTGTGGAGTTGCGACCCGATGCACGGGAACACCATCAAGGCAGGCTCGGGCTTCAAGACCCGGCCGTTCGACCGGATCCTGGCCGAAACCCGCCAGGCCTTTGCGGTGCACCGCGCCGAGGGCAGCTTCATGGGCGGCATCCACATCGAGATGACCGGGCAGAATGTGACGGAATGCACCGGAGGCGCGGTTGCCGTGACCGATGCCGGCCTTGCCGACCGCTACCACACCCACTGCGACCCGCGCCTGAATGCCTCGCAGTCGCTGGAGCTGGCCTTCCTGCTGGCCGAAGAGCTGGCGGCAATCCGCAACGCGCAGGCAGCCGAGGCAGCCTGAGGACCAACTGCCGCAGAGGTGGGAAGCCACGGCCGGCATTGGCAGAAGTCAAGTTGCAGGGCGGGCGCCATGTGCGTATGAATACTCCGCAAAACATTTGCGATGGGAGGTTTCATGAACGCGCCGGTGAATCCGAAGGATCTCTATCCTGCTGACCTCAAGGCGCGCGGGTTCGAGGATCTTGCCCATGTGCCAGGCCAGGAGCCGGCGCGTGGCTGGTTCGGGCGCACCTCCCGGACGCTGAAGTTCCTCGCCGACCCGCTGAAGGCAGTGACGGCGCTGAAGGACCAGTATGGCCCGGTGTTCCGCCGGCAGGATTACATGGGCTGGGGCGTGACCATCCTGGGGCCCGAGGCGAACGAGCTGGTGCTGTTCAACAAGGACAAGATCTTCTCGTCCAAGCTCGGCTGGGACCCTGTGCTCGAGCTGGTGTTCCCCAACGGGCTGATGATGATGGATTTCGATCATCACCGCTCGCAGCGCAAGACCCTGTCTGTCGCCTTCAAGCCGGCGCCGATGAAGGTCTATCTCGACGGCCTGAACGAAGGGATCGGCCGCACGCTGGGCCGCTGGGGCGAAGGCCAGCAGTTCAAATTCTATCCCGCGATCAAGGACCTGACGCTGGACCTCGCCGCGGGTTCCTTTCTGGGCCTGCCCTGGGGGCCAGAAGCGCAGAAGATCAACCAGGCCTTCACCGACATGGTGCGGGCGTCGGTGTCGGTTGTTCGGCGGCCGCTGCCGTTCACACAAATGAAGCGGGGCGTGGAAGGCCGGGCCTATCTGTGCGGCTATTTCGGGGCCGAGATCCCGAAGCGGCGGGGCAAGGAGGGCGACGACTTCTTCACCCAGTTCTGCAATGCGCGCGACGAGGACGGCAATCTGCTGAGCGATCAGGAGATTGTCGACCACATGAACTTCCTGATGATGGCAGCGCACGACACGCTGACCTCGTCCATCACCTCGATGGTCTACTATCTCGGCATGAACCCCGAGTGGCAGGAGAAGCTGCGCGAGGAGGTGGACCAGGTGCGGGCGCGCCACGGCGACGTGCTGCCCTATGAGGCACTTGGCGAGCTCGAGCTGGTGGAGATGGCGTTCAAGGAGTCGCTGCGGCTGATCCCGCCGGTGCCGATGATCCCGCGCCGGGCGGTGAAGGACTTCGAGTTCGGCGGCTACAAGGTGCCGGCCGGCTCGGGCGTCGGGATCAACCCGCTCTACACCCACCATATGGCCGAGCATTGGCCCGACCCGGAGCGCTTCGATCCGCTGCGCTTCACGACGCAGATGTCGGCCAACCGGCACAAATATGCCTGGGTGCCCTTCGGTGGCGGGGCGCACATGTGCCTGGGGCTGCACTTTGCCTACATGCAGGCCAAGTCCTTCTTCTTCCAGCTGCTGTCCACCCGGCGGATCGTGCTGCCCGATGGCTACAAGGGCGAGTTCCACATGGTGCCGATCCCGCGGCCGAAGGACGGGCTTCCGGTGACGCTGACCGCCCGGTGACGGCTTCGGTTGCGCCGAAGCGGCGCTGGACATGGGTGGTTCTGGCCTTGCTCGGCCTGCTGGCGGGCGCCTTCCTTCTGCTTCGAACGCCGGACGTCCCGGTTGATGAGCTGAAGGCGAAATATGGCTCGCCGGCGTCCCAGTATCTGGAGCTGTCTCCGGGACTGACCGTGCACCTTCGCGATGAGGGACCCCGCGATGCCCCTGCCCTGTTCCTGATCCATGGCTCCAACGCATCGTTGCACACCTGGGAGCCCTGGGTTGAGCGCCTTTCAAAGCGCTACCGGGTGGTCAGCCTTGATCTGCAGGGCCATGGGCTAACGGGCCCGATCCCGAGCGGCTGCTACACGACCGAATGCATGGCCGAGACGGTGGAGGCCGTCCGAGAAAAGCTGGGAATCGACCGCATCGCGATTGGCGGCAACAGCATGGGAGGCGGCGTGAGCACCGCCTATGCGCTGGCCCATCCGGACCGTGTGCGAGCGCTGGTGCTGGTCGATTCTGCAGGCGCGCCGGTGAAGCGGGATGGCCCGCCGCCGCTCGGGTTCCGCATCGCGCAGACTCCGGGAATCCGGGAAATCGGCACGATGATCACCCCTCGCAGCGTGATTGCCGAGACGCTGGACAAGTCGGTCAGCGTGAAATCGGTCGCCAATGACGCGGCCGTGGACCGCTATTGGGAGTTGCTCCGAGCACCCGGCAGCCGGGAGGCTACCATGCAGCGTTTCGCGAGCTATGGCCCCTCCAAACTGACGCCTGAGAGCTTCGGGCCGTTGGCCAACACGCCGGTGCTGATCCTCTGGGGCGAGGAGGACGCGCTCATCCCCGTTTCGGCCGCGCGCTGGTTCCAGCAGGCAATCCCCCACGCAAAGCTGATCGTCTATCCGAAGATCGGCCATCTGCCGCAGGAGGAAGCGCCGGACCGGTCCGCGGCCGATTTGGCGGGCTTCCTGGCGCGCAATGGGATCGTCCCCGTGGCAGCGCTTCAGGTCGCCGGCTGATCCATCGCGGCAAGCCGGTCGCGTGCAAAGGCCTCCACCCGGCCCTCTGCAATGGTGTCGCGAAGGCCCTGCATCAGCTGCTGGTAGTGCCAGATGTTGTGCTGGGTCAGCAGCATGGGGCCGAGCATTTCCTCGGTCTTGAACAGATGGTGCAGATAGGCCCGGCTGTAGTTGGCACAGGTGGGGCATGGGCACTGGTCGTCCAGCGGGGACATGTCCTCGGCGTGGCGGGCGTTCCTGAGGTTCAGCGTGCCCGAGGTAACGAAGGCCTGCGCCGTTCGCCCTGAGCGGGTAGGAAGCACGCAGTCGAACATGTCGACCCCGCGCAGCACGGCGCCGATGATGTCCGACGGCTTGCCGACGCCCATCAGGTAGCGCGGCTTTTCGGCCGGCAGCATGTCTGGGGCATAGTCGAGCACGTCGAACATCGCCTCCTGCCCCTCGCCGACCGCGAGGCCCCCGATGGCATAGCCTTCGAAGCCGATCTCGATCAGTTTGTCGGCGGATTCCTGCCGAAGCCCGCGGAACAGGCTGCCCTGCTGGATTCCGAACAGCGCGGGCGCGGGGTTTTCCAGGAAGGCATCACGCGAGCGCTTCGCCCAGCGCATGGAAAGGCGCATGGAGCGCGCGGCTTCGTCTTCCGAAGCGCCGTTCTTCGTGCACTCGTCGAAGGCCATCACGATGTCGGACCCAAGCAGGCGCTGGATCTCGATCGAGCGTTCGGGGCTCACGAAATGCTTCGAGCCATCGACATGGCTCTGAAAGCTGACGCCCTCCTCCTGCATCTTCACCAGGGCGCCCAGGCTCATGACCTGGTAGCCGCCGCTGTCGGTGAGGATGGGGCGGTCCCAGTTCATGAAGCGGTGCAGGCCGCCCAGCCGCGCCATCCGTTCGGCGCCGGGGCGGAGCATCAGATGGTAGGTGTTGCCAAGGATGATGTCGGCCCCGGCTGCGCGCACGGCCTCCGGGTGCATGCCCTTGACGGTGGCGGCTGTGCCCACCGGCATGAAGGCCGGCGTGCGGATGGTGCCGCGGTCCGTCGTGATCGCGCCGGTGCGGGCGCGGCCATCGGTTGCGTGGATGAGGAAGTCGAAGCGGGTCATCGCGTCATCGCCTAGGCGAGGCGCTTCGGGCTGTCGACGGCTTGATCTCAGGGCAGCAGAAGCGAAGAGTCCCCGTAGCTGTAGAAGCGGTAGCCCTCTGCGATTGCGTGGGCATAGGCCGCCTGCATCCTGTCCAGCCCCATCAGCGCGCTGACCAGCATGAACAGCGTGCTTTTGGGCAGGTGGAAGTTGGTCATCAGGCCGTCGATGGCGCGGAACTGGTAGCCCGGCGTGATGAAGATGTCGGTTGTGCCGGTGAAGGGCTCCAGCGCGCTTGCCTCCAGCAGGCGGAGCGAGGTGGTGCCGACTGCGATTATGCGGCGGCCTTCCGCCTTCGCGGCCTTCAGCCGGGCTGAAACATCTTCGGGCACACGGCCCCATTCGGCGTGCATCTTGTGGTCGGCCGTGTCGTCCACCTTCACCGGCAGGAAGGTGCCGGCGCCGACGTGGAGCGTGACCGTCTCGCGACTGATGCCGGCACTGTCGAGCGCTGCGAGCAGTTCGGGCGTGAAATGCAGGCCGGCAGTGGGCGCTGCGACCGCGCCCTTCTCGTTGGCGTAGATGGTCTGGTAGTCGGCCTTGTCCGCCTCGTCGATGCCGCGCTTCCTTGCGATATAGGGCGGCAGCGGCATCTGCCCTGCCCGCTCCAGCGCAACCTCGAGCGGGTCCGGGCTTTCGAAGCGCCAGTGGACTTCGCCGCCCTCGCGTTTCTCCACCACGACCCCATCCAGGCCGGGGCCAAAGATGATGCGGTCACCGGCCTTCAGCTTGCGGGCGTTGCGAACGAAGGCCAGCCATTCCACCGGGCCCAGGCGCAGGTGCAGCGTGACATCGATCGCGGCCTCGCCCTTGCGGCCGAACAGCTGGGCCGGAATCACCCGCGTGTCGTTGAACACCAGCACGTCGCCCGCGCGCAGCAGCGAGGGCAGATCGCGGACAATGTGGTCGGTCAGGCCCGAGGGTGCGACGCGCAGCAGCCGGGCGCTGTCGCGCGGGTTCGCGGGGCGAAGGGCAATCCGCTCGTCGGGAAGATCGAAATCGAAATCGTCTACGCGCATCGCCGGGCCATGGCGGCTTGGCGGTCCGCCATCAAGAGGCGTCAGCGCGGCGGCTGGGGCTGGGCCTGTTGCAGCAGCTTTGCCGCCTCGGCTGCCACCGGATCAGCGGCCGGTTTCGGCGCAGGGAACGCAGGCGGCGCCTTGTTGTCGGCACCGATCGAGGCCTGCAGCACTTTCGACGGGTTGGTCGGCGGCTCGCCACGCTCGATGGCGTCCACCCACTGCATGCCCGAGATCACCCGGCCGAACACGGTGTAGGTGCGATCGAGCCTCAGCAGCGGCTGGAACATGATGAAGAACTGGCTGTTGGCGCTGTCGGGTTCCTGCGTGCGGGCCATGGAAACCGCGCCGCGCACATGGGGCAGCTCGTTGAACTCCGCCTTCAGGTCGGGAAGGTCCGAGCCGCCTTCGCCGGTGCCCTTGGGGTCGCCGGTCTGCGCCATGAACCCGTCGATCACGCGGTGGAACACCACGCCGTTGTAGAAGCCCTTGCGGACCAGGGTCTTGATGCGTTCCACATGGTTGGGAGCCGCCTGGGGCCGAAGCATGATCGTCACCCGTCCGCCGGTGGAAAGGTCGAGGTGGAGGATATTCTCGGGGTCGATCGCCGGCAGCGAGGGCGACGACATCACCATCGTCGGTGGCGCTGCCTCTGGCTTTGCGGGCGTGTCCTGCGGAAGCTGGGCAAGCGCGGGGGCCGACATCAAAAGAAGGGACAGGGCTGCAAATGCGTGTCGGATCATGAAGACGGTCCCTCGCCTGCTTCGGCTTGCGGCACGCTGAATGGCAGGGCGGAAACCAGCGCTGATCGCATCAGCCGCGGGCAGCATTGGCCGCAATGCGCGCGCGCACCTCGGCTGCGATTGCGGGCGAGACGAACTTGTCGATTGCACCCCCGTAAGAGGCGATTTCCTTCACCAGGCGGGAGGCAATCGGCTGCAGGGCAACATCGGCCATCAGGAACACGGTTTCGATGTTGTCGTTCAGCTGCTGGTTCATGCCCGCCATCTGGAACTCATATTCGAAGTCGGCAACCGCCCGCAGGCCGCGCACGATGACGGATGCCCCCTGCGCTTCGGCAAAGTGCATCAGCAGCGCATCGAAGGCTACCACTTCGACGTTCGGGATTGCCGCCGTCTCGCGCTGCACGTGCGCCACCCGCTCCTCCAGCGTGAAAAGGGGCGATTTCGATGGGTTGGTCGCAACCCCGATGATCAGCCGGTCGACCAGCCGGGCACCGCGGCCGATGATGTCCATATGACCCAGCGTGACGGGATCGAACGTGCCCGGATAGACCCCGACGCGCATGCTCACCGGTCCCTTTCGATCGCAAAGCGCGCGATGGCGCGCAGCAGGTCGGCCTCAGGGCCGAAACCCTGCAGGTGGTGGATGGCCTGGTCGATCAGCATTTCGGCCTGGGACCGGGCGCGGTCGACGCCCAGCAGCGACACGAAGGTGGACTTGCCTGCCGCCCCGTCCTTGCGCAGCGCCTTGCCGGCGGCGGCCGGATCGCCCTCCACATCGAGCAGGTCGTCGGCAATCTGGAAGGCAAGGCCGAGATCGCGGGCATAGCCTCTCAGCTTCAGCCGGGTCTGCGCGCCGACCTTGCCCATGATGGCGCCGGCTTCGACCGAAAAGCCGATCAGCGCGCCGGTCTTCAGCTGCTGCAGCCGGGTGGTGGTGGGCAGGTCGAAGGTGCTGGTCTCGGCCGCGATGTCCATCATCTGCCCGCCGGCCATTCCGGCTGGGCCCGAGGCGCGCGACAGCTCCAGCACCAGCTCCGAGCGGACGAAGGGGTCTTCGTGGGTTGCCTCGTCGGCCAGCAGTTCGAAGGCGACGGCAAACAGGCTGTCACCGGTCAGCACGGCAACGCCCTCGTCGAACACCTTGTGAACGGTCGGCTTTCCGCGCCTGAGGTCGTCATCGTCCATGCAGGGCAGATCGTCGTGGACAAGCGAATAGACATGCACCAGCTCGATCGCGAGCGCCACGCGGAGCGCGCGTTCCCGGTCGACGTTGAACAGCTCGCAGGCGGCCACCACCAACAGCGGTCGCATCCGCTTTCCACCGCCGATCACGGCATAGCGCATGGCCTCGTACAGCACCGCACGCGGGTCCTGGGGCACCGGAAACAGCCGGTCGAAGCGCGCATCGACCTGCTGGCTGATCGCATCGAGCGCGGGCTTCAGATGGTGACTTGCTTGCATCTTCGCGTGGGCCTCAGCTGCCGAAGGGCGTTTCGCCGGTGGGCCGGCCGTCGGAATCGATCTGCAGCTGGGCAATCCGCGCCTCGGCGGCACCCAGCTTCGCCTCGCAGTGCGCCTTCAGCGCCTGCGCTTCCTCGTACAGGCCGATCGCCGCTTCCAGCGGCGCATCGCCCGATTCAAGCTGCTTCACGATCGCCTCCAGGCGCTGAAGAGCTGCCTCGAAACTGAGCGTCGAAATGTCGGTGGTCGAAGCCATGCAATCTCCCGGATTGGCTGCCTTTGGACGGCCCGGAATGGCCGGTCAAGCCGCAAGGACAGCCGCTTGCCCTGCCCGGCTTTGCCTCCTAGCCTCCATCGCTTGCAGCAGGAGACCATCAGACATGCGCACCCTTCTTCTGGCAGCCCTGCTTGGTGCGGCGCCTGTTGCAGCCGCGGTCCCGCTCGACCGGGTTGAAACGGCGGCCAGCGCTGTGGAGCCGCGGGTGATTTCCTGGCGCCGCGACATCCACCAGAACCCGGAGCTCGGCAACCGCGAGACGCGGACAGCCGCGCTGGTTGCAGCCCATCTGCGCAAGCTGGGCTATGAGGTGCGCGAAAAGGTCGGCGTGACCGGCGTGATCGGTGTGCTGAAGGGCGGCAAGCCCGGCAAGGTGGTGGCGCTGCGGGCCGACATGGATGCGCTGCCGGTGACGGAACAGACCGGACTGCCCTTCGCTTCCCGCGCAACCGCCACCTACAACGGGCAGACCGTGGGTGTCGCCCATGCTTGCGGGCACGACGCCCATGTCGCCATGCTGATGGGCGCTGCCGAAGTGCTTGCGGGGATGAAGACCGAGATTCCGGGCACTGTGATGCTGATCTTCCAGCCGGCCGAGGAGGGCCCGCCGCCGGGCGAGGAAGGCGGCGCGAAGCTTATGCTGAAGGAAGGCGCCTTTGTGCCCCTGAAGCCCGACGCCGTGTTCGGAATCCATGTGTGGCCGGGCAAGGCCGGGACGCTGCACTGGCGGCCCGGCCCCCTGATGTCGGAAGCCGACACCATGCGCATCACGCTGTCCGGCGTGCAGACCCATGGCGCCGTGCCCTGGCGCGGCACCGACGTGGTCGGCCAGGCGGCGAGCACGGTGCATGAGCTCAATCGGCTGGTGACCCGCACCATCGACCCGACACAGACACCGACCATCCTGACGGTCGCGACGATCAACGCCGGCATCCGCCACAACATCATCCCCGACAAGGCGGAGCTGTCGGGCACGCTTCGCACCTTCGATCTCGCCCAGCGCGACCGGCTGAAGCTGGACATCGAGAAGACGGTGAAGGCACTGGCGACTGCCTATGGGACCGAGGCAAAGGTCGACTTCACAAGCGCCGGCGCGCTGACCTTCAACGAGCCTGCGCTCGCGGCGTGGATCGCAGGCCCGCTGGCGGAAGCCGCCGGCAAGGATGGAATCAACCCCGCCGCAAGCCCGGTGACCGTGTCGGAAGACGTCAGCCTGTTCATGAACGAGGTCGGCGGGGTCTATTACTTCCTTGGCATCAGCCCCGACGGCGTGGCGCCCGCCGAGACCGCCCCGAACCACAGCCCGCTGTTCACCGTGAACGAGGCTGCGCTGAAAGTGGGCGTGAAGGCGCATGTGCTGAGCGCGCTGCGGTTTCTGGAGCAGTCCCCGCCGCGGGATCATGTGAAGCGTTAAGGGCCTCAGGTCGCCGCTTTTGCCTGCTCCTCGGCCGCCAGTTCCTTGCGGCTGAGCTTTCCGATCATCGTCTTGGGGAGGCTGTCGCGCACCTCGACTGCGGTCACCTTCTCATGCTTGCCGAGACGGGTGTTGAGCCACTTCGCAAGGGCTGCACCGTCCACCTCTGCCCCCTCGTGCAGGGTCACGAAGGCCTTCGGCCGCTCGCCCAGATAGGCGTCGGGCACGCCGAGCACGATTGCCTCCTTCACGGCCTCGTGGGTGTAGAGCTGGTCCTCCACCTGGCTGGGGAAGACCTTGAAGCCGCCGACGATGATCATGTCCTTCAGCCGGTCGACGATGCTGTAATAGCCATCAGGATCGACCATCGCGACGTCGCCGGTGCGGAGATATCCGTCTTCGAACACGCCCGCGTTGTCGCGCTTCCAATAGCCCTTCATCATCTGGGGCCCGCGGAAAGCCAGCTCCCCGCTCTCGCCGGGGGCGGCGAACTTTGTGGGGTCATCCTTGTCCAGCAGGCGGATGTGGGTTCCCGGGATGGGCTGGCCGATGGTGCCGGGCTTGCCGCCGGTCGCATAGGGGTTCACGCACACCACGCCGGAGCTTTCGGTGAGGCCGTAGCCTTCCACCAGCTTCGCGCCGCTTGCTGCTTCGAAGGCGGTCTTCAGCGGCTCGGGGCATGGTGCGCCGCCCGAGATGCAGATCCGGATGGACGACAGATCGTGGCGCTTCAGGTCGGGATGGTCGAGCATCGCGCGGTACATGGTCGGCACACCAGGAAGCGCCGTGATCCTGGTGCGCTCGATTGCCTTCAGCGCAGCCTTCACCTCGAACTTGGGCAGCAGCACCATCAGCCCACCGCGCACGATGGTGCGGTTCAGGATGCAGGTGTGGGCAAAGATGTGGAACAGCGGCAGTGCGCCAAGGATCCGGTCGGGGCCGCTTGGCTGGTCGTCGAGCGCGTTCACCTGCTGCGCATTCACCGACAGGTTGGCGTGGGTGAGCATCGCGCCCTTTGGGCTTCCCGTCGTGCCGCCGGTGTATTGCAGTAGCGCGACCTCCTCCGGGTCGGGTTGCTGGCCATCGGGCACGAACTCCGGATGGGCAACCAGGTCTGCAAAGGCCACATGCCGCGCATCCTCGTTGTAAGGGCTGCGCTCCTTGCCCTTCAGCAAGCGGTAGAGGAAGCTCTTCGCAGGCGGCAGGACTTCGGCGACATTGCCGATCACCAGCGCTTTCAGCCGGCTGCTGGCAAGCACCGCCTCGATCGTGGGAAGCAGGGCCTTCACGTCCAGCGTGACCATCACATCGGCTTCGCTGTCCTCCACTTGTGCGCGAAGTTCCTCCACCGTGTAGAGCGGCGAGAAGTTGGCAAGGCGCGCGCCGGCAAGCCAGGCGCCATAGGCAGCGATCACATAGTGCGGGCAGTTGGGCAGGAACAGGCCGACAGTCGAGCCCGGACCGACACCGATTGCGCGAAACCCGCTGGCTGCACGGCGAACCTGGGCAGCGAGTTCGCCATAGCGGGTGACACTGCCCATGAAATCGATCGCCGGCGCCTGCGGCGACCGCTTGGCCGTTTCGAACAGCAGGTCTGGCATCCAGCGGGGCTGGAACTCGGTGTCGAACGGGACAGGATGCCCGTAGGTCATGGCGGGGCTTTCAGGGTTTGCGGACGGCAGTGATCTTCACCTTGATGGGCACGGGAAAGCCCACCCAGGCGCCGTCTGCATCGCTTTCCATGCCGATCTTGAAGCTGCGCCTGTCGAGCGTCGTCTGCCCGGTCATGACCGCGGTGTTGCCGGTGATGGCCAGCGTGAAGGGCAAGGCCACCGGAACCGATACGCCCCGCAGCGTCAGCGTGCCCCGGGCGACATACTGGCCGGGCTTCACCTGGGTGAAGCTGGCCGCCTGGAAGCGCGCTGTTCCGGCCTTCTTCACGTCGAACCAATCGCTTCCGGGAAGGCTTCCGTTCACCGTCTTGTCGTCGGTGGTGGCGGCCGACAGATCGATCACCGCATCCACCCGCGCTTCGGCAAGCTTTGCCGGATCGAAGATGATGTTTGCGCTGAACTTCGGGAAACGCCCCTGGACGTCGTCGCCATTCCACTTGGCGGAAAAGCCGAGGCTGGACTGAGCTGGAACAACCGCCCAGCTGCTCGCGGCGGCAGGCGCTGCCAAGCCGAGGGCAAGCGCCGCCATCAAGGGAATGCGCATCAGCTCGTCCTTCGTCTGACCAGCGGCAACATGCGGGCAAGAACGTCATCGCGGTCCAGAAAGTGGTGCTTCAGGGCACCGGCTATGTGCAACGCCAGAAGGCCCGCGCCGGCAAAGGCAATGATCTCATGCACTTCCGAGGCAGCTCCGCTGATGTCCTTGCTGGTCCCGATCGGCAGGTGCGGCCATTCGAACAGGCCGAACCAGATGGTCGGGAAGCCAAGCGGACTTGCCGAGACCATTACCCAGCCCGTCAGCGGAACCAGAATCATGACGGCATAGAAGCCCCACACCGTGCCCTTGGCCAGCATCCGCTCGGTCGGCGTCATGTGCGAGGGATAGGGCGGAACCCCGCTCCCCAGCCTGAGGCCCAGCCGAAGCAGGCTGAGCACCAGAATGGTCAGCCCCGAGCTCTTGTGCAGCTGCACGATCTGGAAGCCCAGCTTCTTCTGCTCCGACGTCGTGTCCGGCGCCAGAAGATCGCCCATGAACAGGCCGCCGGCAAAATTGCCGATCAGCATCAGCGCGATCAGCCAGTGCAGCGCAATCGCGGCATGGCTGTAACTGCTGCGGGTGGCAGCATTCACTTCTTGAAGAACTCCGCTTCGATCTGAAGCTGGATTTCATCGCCCACCGGGCCCTGCAGCACGGCCGAGCCGAAATCCGAGCGCTTGAAATTGCCGGTGGCGCTGAAGCCGATCACGGGGATCTTGCGGAACGGGTGGGTCATCGCGCCGTTCAGCGTCACGTCCAGCGTGACGGGCTTGGTCACGCCCATCAGCGTCAGGTTGCCGGTCAGCTTGCCGGTCTTGGGGCCGGTCGCCTTCAGGCCGGACGACTGGAAGGTGATGGTGGGATGCTCGCCGGCCAGCAGGAACTTCTCGGCGATCACCTTGTCGAAATCCTCCTTCTCGGGGAAGGGGAAGTCGGTCTTCACCGAACGCGGGTCGATGGTCACGCTGACGGTCGACTTGGTCGGGTTCTTGGGGTCGAGCACCAGCACGGAGTCGAAGGTCGCAAAGCGCGCCGTGTAGTTCGACATGCCCAAATGCTTCACCCGCCAGGTCACGCTGGCATGGGTCTTGTCGAGCACATATTCGCCCGCCGGCGCATCGATGGGCGCACCCTGCGCGGCAACCGGGGCGGCTGCGATCGCCAGAAACGCCAGTGCTGCGGTTAAGCCAAGCTTGCCGATCATGTTCCATCGCTCCTGTTGTCGAATCCCGGGGTGGGCTTGAAACTAGACGGGCCCGGACTGCGCGGCAAGCGCAGGCCGGGCTCGCCTGTTCAATCGGTCGTCACCAGCTGCGGATCAGCCCTTCGCAAGCTCCGGATTGGCGAGCGCGAACAGGTTGCGGATCTGCGAGAGCGAGAAGAGGTGGGCATAGACGAGGCCCAGCATGCCGTTCTGCACCATCTTGCGAGCCTGGTCGCCGCGGATGTTCTGCAGCTTCTTCTCGTCGATCATCTTGAAGCCGGCGAAGGTGGCCGGCTGCTCCATGCCAGGGTTCTGGATCTGCGCCTGGCCGTCCATCAGAAGGCCCAGCTTGCCAAGTTCTTCCATGAAACTCTTGGTGCGGGCAACCGCCTGCTCGAACTGCTCGCAGAAGCCCAGGATGTTCTTGGTGGTTTCCGACGGCTGCTTGTCGGCGTCGAACAGCTTGTTGGGCGCGTCCTCGGTGATCAAGCCCGACTGGTCATCGAACACCAGGCTCAGCACGTCAGCGTCGGGCTGGAGGCGGGCCAGCATGAACGGGTGGCGGCGGATGTAGGCGGGCACATAGGCGCCTTCGGTCCACTTGCCGTCAGCGTCGACAAACAGGTTCTCGCCTTCGCGCAGGCCCACCAGCGCCAGCGGGACGCCGTCCGGGCCGTCGGAGAAGACGATCGGGAAGCTGCGCTGCGCCATCACGAATTCATCGACCGTGATCGGCACGGCATGGGTCGCGCGGGCAAAGCCCAGTTCGTTCCGCTCGAGGATCCCGTGCGTGGCGTGCAGGTCCGACGTCAGCGGGATGAGATTCTGGTAGAACAGCGGAAGCTGGGCGGTCGGTTGGCTGGCCATCAAGGGTTCCTGTTGCTGGGCGGACCCCGACGCAGCGCCGGGTCACGAAAAGGGACTGGTTTCGAAGGGCGCGCCATTGCTGCAAGCCTGTGCAGCCCCGGCACCCATCAGGCGGCGGCTCTAGCCTGCCCGGCCAACGGGTGCAAGCAAGCCTACCAGCGGGGCCTGACAAGCGGTCAGGGCAGCAGCTTGCCCGGGTTCATGATCCCTTGCGGGTCAAGCGCCTGCTTTATCGCGCGCATCGCCGACAGCCGGGCCGGATTGCCCAGCCGGCCAAGCTCCTCCCGCTTCAGCGTGCCGATGCCATGTTCGGCCGAGATGGAGCCCCCGAATTGGCTGATCAAGTCATGCAGGCGAAGCCTTGCCGCTTCGCCTTCGCCCTTCAACCAGCCCGGCTCTGCCGCTTCGGGGGCGCGGATGTTCCAGTGCAGATTGCCGTCACCCAGATGGCCGAAGACGAACGGCCGGCTGCCGGGGAAGGCGTTCGCCATCAGCGCCGCTGCCCTGTCGTGAAAGGCAGCCACGTCCGCGACTGCAACCGAAATGTCGTTCTTCACTGCCCCGCCCGCGCGCTTCTCGGCCTCGGGGATGCCCTCTCGCAGGGCCCAGAAGGCGTCTCCCTGTGCGCCCGACCCGGCGATTGCTGCGTCGCCGATCTCGCCGGCTTCCAGCGCCTGCGCCAGCACCCCTTCCAGGACCGAGCTGTCGCCCTCGATCTCGACCAGCACATTCCAGGGATGCGGCCCTGCCAGCGGCGAACGGGCGCCCGGCAGATGCGCGATCACCAGATCATGGGCCTCTTGCGAGATCAGCTCGAAGCTCTCGACCGTCTCGCCCACTGTGCCCCGCAGTCGTTGCAGAAGCGAAAGCGCCGCATGGGCCGAGGGAAGGCCTGCCCAGGCAATGCTCCGCACCTTCATGGCGGGTGCCAGCCGCAGCACGACCCGGGTGACGATGCCCAGCGTGCCTTCTCCTCCGATCAGCAGCTGCTTCAGATCATAGCCGGTGTTGTCCTTGCGCAGCGCCGACAGCTGGTCCAGCACCGAGCCATCGGGCAGAACCGCCTCCAGCCCCTGCACCAGCGCGCGCATCGTGCCGTGGCGCAGCACCTGCACCCCGCCCGCATTGGTGCTGACCAACCCGCCGATTGTTGCGCTGCCCTTGGCACCCAGCGAAAGCGGGAAGCGGCAGCC
>JBGTBK010000127.1:0-3624 GCA_041749355.1 Sandaracinobacter sp.
ATCTATGCCGTGCTCGCGGCCGAGCATTGGCGGCATGTGCTGGCGCTGGCCCCGATGGTGGAGGGGATTGCGCCACCGCTTGCCGCGCGGATCGAGGAGGGCCGCGCCTTTGTGGAAGCGCGCAATGCGGACTTTGCGCAGCGGCTGGAGGCAGGGCTTTCCGATGCGCGGGCGGCCGCACCAGCCCAAGCCATGCGGCGCTTCGATGCCTGTGTCGATGCGATGCTGGGCCGGCGGCGGATCTACACCAACGAATGCTCGGGGCTGCACTATCCCTTCCTGCCGGCGGACGAGTTTTTCGACCGGGCACACTTCCCCTGGATGGCCGAGGCCGAGGCTGCGACGCCCGCCATCCGGGCCGAGTTCGAGGTGTTGCTGGCCGGCGACCCGGCGGCAATCCGGCCTTATGTGCGGCAAGAGAAGGGAACGCCGCACAACCGCTGGAGCGCACTGGACAACCGGCTGGACTGGGGGGCCTGTTTCCTGTGGGAATATGGCGTGCCCAACCTGCCCGTGCTGGAGCGATGCCCGGAAGCGGCGCGGATGCTGGAGCGGCTGCCGCGCAACAATGTCCCGGGGCGCGCGCCCACGGCCTTCTTCTCGCTGTTGAAGCCCCGCACGCGGATCCCGCCGCACACGGGCGTGACCAACACGCGGGCCATCGTCCACCTGCCGCTGATCGTGCCGGAGGGTTGCGGCTTTCGGGTGGGCGGAGAGACCCGGGCCTGGCGGGAGGGCGAGGCCTTTGCGTTCGACGACACCATCGAGCATGAGGCCTGGAACGACAGCGATGCGCTGCGGGTGGTGCTGATCTTCGATGTGTGGAACCCGCACCTGAGCGAGGCCGAGCAGCAATTGCTGGTTCGCTTCTTTGCAAGTGCTGACGAGACCGGGCACAATCCTGCGGCAGTGCAGCGCAAATCCTGATATGGCGCGATTTGGGCCGGGTGATTCGGCCGATTCTGGGTGCGGAGATCCTGTATGAAGCTGGTTGCAATCCTGTCCGCTGTTGCGGTGCTTGCGCTGCCTGCCATGCCGGTGATGGCCGGGCAGGCTGCCGAGTCGGCCGAGAAGCTAGACCCCAAGGATCCCAACTATGTCCGCTGCCGCAAGCTCGCCGTGACGGGTTCGCTGGTGAAGAAGGAGCGCATCTGCAAGACCAACGCCGAATGGGCGAAGGCGAGCGAGGATGCGCAGCGCAATGCGGACGATCTGATCACGCGCAACCGTACAGGCAACATCGGCGGGAACTGAGGGCTTGATGGGGGCCGAAGCCCTCCATCGTGCTTGCCTATTCCGCAACAGCCAGGAGCAACTGGCCATCGCCATCCGATGCAGTGACGGTCGCGCCATCGGGCACGTCTCCGGCCAGCAGAAGTTCTGCCAGCGGATCGACCAGGTGGCGCTGGATCGCACGCTTCAGCGGCCGAGCCCCATAGACCGGATCATAGCCGACCCGGGCCAGCCAGGCGCGCGCGCCTTCCGACAGCACCAGTTCGATCTTGCGGTCCTTCAGCAGCTTGCCGACGGACTTCAGCTGGATGTCGACGATCGCGCCCATATGCTCGAGCGCGAGGCGGTGGAACAGGATGATCTCGTCCAAGCGGTTCAGGAACTCGGGCCGGAAGGCGCCGCGCACCACTTCCATCACCTGCGGCTCGGCCTGCTTCACATCAGCGCCATCGGGCAGGGCTGCTATGGCCTGTGAGCCGAGGTTCGAGGTGAGGACGATGATGGTGTTGGAGAAATCGACCGTGCGGCCCTGGCCATCCGTCAGGCGGCCGTCATCCAGCACCTGCAACAGCACGTTGAAGACATCCGGATGGGCCTTTTCCACCTCGTCGAACAGCACGACCTGGTAGGGTCGGCGGCGGACGGCCTCTGTCAGCACGCCGCCTTCATCATAGCCGACATAGCCCGGAGGCGCGCCGATCAGCCGGGCGACCGAGTGCTTTTCCATGAACTCCGACATGTCTATCCGCACCATCGCATCGGACGAATCGAACAGAAAGTCGGCGAGCGCCTTGGTGAGTTCGGTCTTTCCGACGCCCGTGGGGCCCAGGAACAGGAAGCTGCCGAGCGGGCGGTTGGGATCCTGCAGGCCTGCACGCGCCCGGCGGACGGCCTTTGACACGGCCTTGACCGCGTCGGCCTGGCCGATGACGCGGCGGCCGAGTTCGGCCTCCATGTTCAGAAGCTTCTCGCGCTCGCCTTCCATCATCCGCGCGACGGGGATTCCGGTCCAGCGGGAGACCACCGCGGCGATGTCTTCGGAGGTCACTTCCTCGCGGACCATCGCCTCGCCGGTTGCCTTTTCGGCTTCGACAAGGGCTGCCTCGAGCTGCGGGATGACGCCGTAGGTGAGTTCGCCGGCGCGGGCGAAATTGCCAGTGCGCTGGGCCTGGTCGACTTCGAAGCGGGCCTGGTCCAACTGCTCCTTGATCCGGGTCGCGTTGCTGAGCTTTTCCTTCTCGCCTTCCCAGCGGGCGGTGAGGTTGCCGGCCTGCAGCTCGAGCTCGGCCAGTTCGCCTTCAAGCGCGGCAAGCCGGCCCTTGGAGGCGTCGTCCTTTTCCTTGGTCAGCGCCTCGCGCTCGATCTTCAGCTGCACGATGCGCCGGTCGAGCGCCTCGATCTCCTCGGGCTTGCTTTCGACTTCCATGCGCAGGCGCGAAGCCGCCTCGTCCATCAGGTCGATCGCCTTGTCGGGCAGAAAGCGGTCGGAAATGTAGCGATTCGAGAGTGTTGCGGCAGACACCAGCGCGCTGTCGGTGATGCGCACGCCGTGGTGGAGTTCGTACTTTTCCTTCAGGCCGCGCAGGATCGAGACTGTGTCCTCGACGGTCGGCTCGCCAACGAACACCGGCTGGAAGCGGCGTTCGAGCGCAGCGTCCTTCTCGACATGCTTGCGATACTCGTCGAGCGTTGTTGCGCCGATTACATGCACTTCGCCGCGGGACAGGGCGGGCTTCAGCAGGTTCGAGGCGTCCATTGCGCCTTCCGACTTGCCCGCACCGACCAGTGTGTGCATCTCGTCGATGAAGAGCACGACCTGGCCGGCGGCGGCCTTCACCTCGTCGATCACGGCCTTCAGCCGCTCCTCGAACTCGCCGCGATACTTGGCGCCGGCAATCAGCGCGCCCATGTCGAGCGCCCAGAGCGCCTTGTCCTTCAGGCCATCGGGCACGTCGCCGTTCATGATGCGGATCGCGAGACCCTCGGCGATTGCCGTCTTGCCGACACCGGGTTCGCCGATCAGCACGGGGTTGTTCTTGGTGCGCCGGGCGAGCACCTGGATGGTGCGGCGGATTTCCTCGTCGCGGCCGATGACGGGGTCGAGCTTGCCGTCGCGGGCGGCCTGGGTCAGATCGCGGGCATATTTCTTCAGCGCGTCGTAGCTTTCCTCGGCCGAGGCCGAATGGGCGGCGCGGCCCTTGCGCAACTGCTCGATGTCGCTGTTCAGCCCCTGCGCGGTGACGCCGGCGTCCTTCAGGGCCTTGCCGGCACCGACCAGCGTGTGCATTTCATCGATGAACAGCACGACATCGCTGTTTTCGCCGCGCACTTCATCGAGCACGCCTTTCAGCCGCTCCTCGAACTCGCCGCGATATTTGGCGCCGGCGATCA
>JBGTBK010000128.1:0-4148 GCA_041749355.1 Sandaracinobacter sp.
CCGCGTGAGCCGTAGTCGGCCACAAGCGTGTCGAGCGCGCCGCCGAGATCGCCTTCGCCGGCATAGGTGCGGATATCGGCGGGGGTCAGCGGCTCGGCGGCGGCGAACAGGACGGCTTCCACCCGGCGGGTGTAGGCCAGCGCATCGAGGGCTTCAGTCGACATCTTCGACGTCGACCTGCTCGCCGCTGACGCGCTGCGAGAGGGCGGCTGCCATGAAGGGGTCGAGTTCGCCGTCGAGCACGTCGCCCGGCGATGTGCTGGTGACTCCGGTGCGCAGGTCCTTCACCAGCTGGTAGGGCTGGAGGACGTAGGAGCGGATCTGGTGGCCCCAGCCGATGTCGGTCTTGGTGGCGTTGACGGCGTTGGCCTCGGCCTCGCGGCGGGCGAGTTCGGCTTCGTAGAGGCGGGCGCGCAGCATCTTCCAAGCGGTGGCCCGGTTCTTGTGCTGCGAGCGTTCGCCCTGGCAGGCCACCACGATGCCGCTGGGCAGGTGGGTGATGCGCACGGCCGAATCGGTGGTGTTGATGTGCTGGCCGCCGGCTCCCGACGCCCGGTAGGTGTCGATCCGGCAGTCGCTTTCCTTCACCTCGATCTCGATCGAATCGTCGATTTCGGGATAGACCCAGACGCTGGAGAAGCTGGTGTGGCGACGGGCCGAGCTGTCGTAGGGGCTGATCCGCACCAGCCTGTGGACGCCGGACTCGGTCTTGGCCCAGCCGAAGGCGCCTTCGCCCTTCAGAAGCATGGTTGCCGACTTGATGCCGGCCTGTTCGCCGGCGTTGTAGTCGATCAGCTCCACCTTGAAGCCGCGCCGTTCGCCCCAGCGCATGTACATGCGCTGCAGCATCTCTGCCCAGTCCTGGCTCTCGGTGCCACCGGCGCCCGAATTGATTTCCACAAAGGCGTTGAGGCCGTCGGCCTCGCCCGACAGCAGCACCTCGACCTTGTCGCGCTCGGCCTTTTTCGCAAGCTCGGCGAGCGATGCCACACCTTCGTCGACCAGCGCCTCGTCGCCTTCCAGTTCGGCAAGCTCGATCAGCTCGACGGTGCCCTGCAGTTCGGACTCGATCTTGCGGGTGGCGCTGATTGCTTCATCCAGCTTGCGCCGCTCGCGCATGAGTTCCTGCGCGGCCCTGGGGTCGTTCCACAGCGCCGGATCCTCGGCGCGGTGGTTCAGCTGGTCGAGTTTCTGGAGGGCGCGATCCCAGTCAAAGAAACCTCCTCAGCAGGGCAAGCGCCTGCTGGATTTTGTCGATATGGTTCTGGGCTTCGGCACGCATAACGGCGCGTTTAGGAGGCAGGGGTGGGTTCGGGCAAGCCCTTTCCGGCTCCGGACCGGTTCCAGACGGTCAGGCGGAACAGCAGGAAGCCGGCACCGGCACCTGCGGCGAGGGCCGCGTGCAGCAGCCAGAAGGCGGTCGGCTCCATGGTGGAGAAGAAGCCGCCGATCCAGCCGACCATCGCGTTTCCGGCGAAGAAGGCGAGATAGTAGAGGCCGATCACGGTGGCGTTCAGGGCCGGTGGCGCCATGCGCGCGAACAGCGCGAGGGAGACCGGCAGCATGTGTGCGAAGCCGATCGAGTTCAGCACATGGAACAGCACGGGAAGCGCAAGGCCGATCTTCTCGCCGGGGGCCTGGGTGGCGGCCGCGAGCGCGAGGGCCAGCATTCCGGCCACGCTGAACAGGCTGCCGATCATCACCTTCTGCAGCTCGTCGGGCTCGCGCCTGGTCTTGGCCCACCAGCGCCAGAACAGCGCCACCAGGGCCAAGAAGGAAACCGAGACGATGGCATCGAGCGTGACGAGCCAGGTGGTGGGCAGCTTGGTGCCGAAGAAGTCGAGGTCGAAGCTCTGGTCGCCCCAGACGAGATAGGCGTTGAAAATCTGGTTGTTGGGCACGATCCCGATGGCGAGCACCGGGATCAGCAGGATGAGCGCGAGGGTGCGGCCCCATTCGGCGCGGGTGAGCGGGATCCGTGCCGCTTTCGCGGCGCCGCGGGCGATCGGCGGGTCGATCGGCAGGTGTCTCTGCCCGGCGACATAGATTGCAAGGCCGATCAGCATGCCGACGCCGGCTGCGCCGAAGCCCCAGTGCCAGCCGACCTTTTCGCCCAGCGTGCCGACAATCAGCGGTGAGGCGATGACGCCGGCGTTGATGCCGAGGTAGAAGATCTGGAAGGCGTCGGCCCGGCGGTTGTCCTGCTCGCCATAGAGGCCGCCGACCTGGCTTGCGATATTGCCCTTGAACAGGCCGGTGCCGATGATGAGGCAGAGCAGCGCGAGCAGGAAGGCGGGCTCGAAGGCCATCAGGAAATGGCCGATGGCCATCGTGATTGCGCCGATCAGCACGGTTCGGCGCTTGCCGAGCAGCCGGTCGGCGATGAGGCCGCCGAGGATCGGAGTGAGATAGACGAGGCTGGTGTAGAGGCCGAAGATGGCGCTTGCGAGCGGCTGGCCCTCAAGCCCGCCGAGCGCGGATTGCAGCGGCCCGAACAGCCAGACCTGCTCCACCTTGCCCGGCAGCAGCAGGTATTTCACCATGTAGAGCACGAGCAGCGCCTGCATCCCGTAATAGGAGAAGCGCTCGAAGGCCTCTGCGAAGGACAGGTAGGCTAGGCCCTTGGGGTGGCCCAGGAAGGCGCGGTCGTCTGGGTTGTGGGTGGTCATGTCGCTCCTTCGCCGTCGGACGGGCTTCCAATGGCAGACCCGCTAACGCTGGCAAAGCCCGCGCGGCGCGGGCCTGCCACCGGAACCCGCCGGCCGGGCACTGCGCGCGAGTCTGCGGACCAGCGCTGCGCACTGGCTCGCAGCCGCGCCTGGCCTAATAGATCCCGCCCTGCTGGCGAAGGAACTCGCTGTCGCTCTTCACGCGCGCCTTGGGCTGAACCGGCTGCAGTGCCTTCAGGTCGTCTGCCGTCCGGTAGATGCGGCGCGGCTCGCTGTCGGCCTTAAAGGCTTCCCAGATCACGCCGGCCTTGGGCTCCATTCCGGGGAAGCTGCCATAGACGCGCTGGCCCGAGCGGCGGTCGACGCGGACCATGCGGACGCCGGCCGGTGCGATGAAGGGGTCTGCCTGCGGCTCGGCGTCGGCATAGGCCTTCTGGTAGAACTGCTTCCAGATCGGGGCCGCGAAGGTGCCGCCCTGCAGGCCGCCCAGATTCCGGGGCTTGTCGTGGCCGATGTAGAGGCCGGCGACCATGTTGGGCGTGCCACCGACGAACCAGACATCCTTCGGGCCGGTGGTTGTGCCGGTCTTGCCGGCGATCGGCACGCCGAGCGGGCGGAGCACGGTTGCGGTTCCGCGCTGGATCACGCCCTCCATCATGTGGGTCACCTGATAGGCGGTGCGGGCATCCATCACCTGGCGCCTTGTGTCGCGCGGGCGAGGCATGGTCTGGCCCTGCCAGCGGGTGGTGTTGCAGCCCTCGCACGGGCGGGGGTCCGCCCGGTAGAGTGTCTTGCCGTTGCGGTCCTGCACGAGGTCGAACAGCACCGGTTCCACCGCCTTGCCGTTGTTCAGCAGGATGGAATAGGCGTTCACCAGCTTCATCGGCGTGGTTTCGCCGGCGCCCAGCGCGATCGCGAGGACGGGCTGGTAATCGCCGATGCCGAGATTCTTGGCCAGCTTCACCACATTGTCCATGCCGCTGTTGTAGGCAATGCGGATGGTCATCAGGTTGCGGGACTGTTCCAGCCCCCAGCGCATGGTCTGTGCGCCGGCATAGCCGCCGGAGAAGTTGCGGAAGCATTTCGTGCCCAGGCTGCGGGACTGGTAGACGCAGTAGGGCGAGTCCGCGACGATGGAGGCGGGTGTCATTCCGTTGTCGAGGCCGGCTGCATAGACGAAGGGCTTGAAGCTGGACCCGGGCTGCCGCATCGCCTGGGTGGCGCGGTTGAAGCTGGAGCCGCGCACGTCGAAGCCGCCCACCATCGCAAGTACGCGGCCGGTCTGCGGCTCCTGCACCACCATTGCGCCCGAAACTTCGGGGATCTGCCTGAGCGCGTAGGTGGTGGTGCCCAGCTTCGCCACGGGAATGACATCGCCGGGCTTCAGCAATTGCCAGGCGGGCGAGCCCTGGCGGGCGCGCATCGCGTCGCCGTTCGCCATCCGGCCGGTGGTGCCGTCGGAAAAGCCCAGCCGGAAGC
>JBGTBK010000129.1:0-4159 GCA_041749355.1 Sandaracinobacter sp.
GCGCGCGGCGTGCCGCCGGCCCGGGCGCGGATCCGGGTGCTTGTGGCCTATGGCGCGATTGCGCTGATTGCGCCGCTGGCGCTGTTTGCGGGCGATCTTTGGCTGGCTGCGCTGCTGATCGGGATCGTGCTGTTTGCGCACCAGGGCTTTTCGACCAACCTGTTCGGCTGCGTGGTGGATGTGTTCCCAGCCAAGCGGGTGGCCTCGGTGGTTTCGATGGGGGCGCTTGCCGGCAATCTGTGGGGGGCGGCCGTGCTGGAGATCACCGGGCGGGTGCTTGCAGGCGGGGGCAGCTATCTGCCGCTGTTCGTTGCTGCCGGCAGTGGCTATCTGGTGGCGGCAGCGGTTATCTGGTGGCTGATGCTGACGCCGGGTCGGGCTGCCGTTCCGGCGTGAGTTTGCGGCGCACTGGCGCGGATACGTGACAGATTTGCAACACTCTGAACTTCAAAGCGAATTGCTGCACTGCACAAAGGGTTGATAGCGTCGGAGGGCGACCTTAGCTGCGCAGCCATAAGGTGCGCGCCCAACCCGGCAGCGCCATGTCCTTGGGAGATTTCATGCGTTCGCTTCTTCTTGCCTCGGTTGCGCTGTGCGTTTCCGGAACCGCCTATGCTCAATCTGCCGACACGGCTTCCGCCGGGGAGGAGCTTGGCCAGGGTGACATCATCATCACGGCCACCAAGCGGGCCCAGGCGCTGAGCGATGTTCCGATTGCGGTGAGCGCGGTAACGGCGGAATCGCTGCAGAATTCGGGCGCGACCGACATTCGCCAGCTGAACCAGCTGAGCCCGTCGCTGCTGGTTTCGTCGACCTCGTCGGAAGCGGGTGCGGGCGTTGCGCGGATTCGCGGCATCGGCACGGTGGGCGACAACCCAGGCCTTGAGAGCTCGGTCGCGGTGTTCATCGATGGTGTCTATCGCAGCCGCACCGGAACCGGCCTGACCGAGCTTGGCGCGATCGACCGGATCGAAGTGCTGCGTGGGCCGCAGGGCACGCTGTTCGGGCGCAATGCGTCGGCTGGCCTCATCAACATCGTGACGGCCAAGCCGAAGTTCGAGACCGAGGGAACGGCCGAGGTCAGCTATGGCAATTACGACTTCTGGCGGGTTGCCGGCGGTATCACCGGCGGGCTTGTCGACAATGTGCTGGCCTATCGGCTGGATGGGGTCTGGACCAAGCGCGACGGTTTTGTCGAGGACGTGATTTCCGGCCGCAAGGTGAACGACCGCGACCGGTATCTGGTGCGTGGGCAGCTGCTGTACACGCCCAATGACGATCTGGAGATCCGGCTGATCGGCGACTTTGCCAAGCGCAGCGAGGAGTGCTGCGCTTCCACCTACCTGCCGTTCCGCACCTCGTTCCGCGACGCACAAGGCAATGTGCAGGTGACGAACGCCAACCCGATCGTGAGCGTGATCCGCGGGCTTGGCGGCGTGATCTCGGACGACACCTATGCGCGCGAGACCTCGATCACGCCGGGCCGGGATTACCGGTCGGACGTGACGGACTGGGGTCTTTCGGGTGAGCTGAACTGGGCGCTGGGCTTTGCCGACCTGACCTCGATCACGGCCTGGCGGGACTGGAAGGTCTCTTCGGGGCAGGATGCGGACTTCACCAACCTCGACATCCTGTACCGCGACAACCAGACCCGGCGGTTCCAGACCTTCACGCAGGAAATCCGGCTGAACGGCACGCTGTTCGACGACCGGATGGACTGGCTGGTCGGCGGCTTCTATGCGCACGAAACGCTGAACCTGTTCGACAATCTGAAGTATGGCGCGGATTACATGCGCTATGCCAATGCTCTTGTTCAGCTGAGCTCGCCGACCTTCCCGGGCTTCGAGGCGATTGCGGCGGCTGTCGGCCGGCCGGGCGACACGCTGAACGGCCGTGGCATTGTCGGCGACAGTTACAAGCAGACCAGCCGCAACTTCGCGATCTTCACGCACAATGTGTTCGACATCGTTCCCGACAAGCTGCAGCTGACGCTGGGCGGGCGCTACACAAACGAGCGCAAGACGCTGGACGTGAGCCTGGAGAGCGACAACACGCTGTGTGCGGCGATCGCCAGTTCGCCGAGCGCTTCGATCCGCGGGCTTGCGGGGTTGCCCTGCGTGATCAACCCGATCACCGGTTTCAACCAGTCGGACACGCGGGACGAGGACGAGTGGACCGGAACGGTCGTGCTGAGCTACAAGCCGATCCCTGAATTGCTGACCTATGCGAGCTATTCGATCGGCTACAAGGCGGGCGGGTTCAACCTGGACCGGTCGGCGCTGAACCCGGCTGCGCCTGATCTTGCGCAGCTGCAGTTCGAGCCCGAGACGGTGGACAGCATGGAAATCGGTGCCAAGCTGGACCTTCGCAGCTTCCAGCTGAACGTTGCGGCATTCCGGGCGGTGTTCGACCAGTTCCAGCTGAACACCTTCAACGGCACCAATTTCATCGTCGAGAATATCCAGTCCTGCTCGGACGACCTGAACGGTGGGGACAGCGACTTTGCCGGCCTTCCCGTGAACGGCGTTCCGCTGACGGGAGCCGAGGCAGCGGCGACCGGCGCCTGCACGGGCAGCGTGAAGGGCGGCGTGACATCGACCGGGATCGAAGTGGAGACCCTGTTCTTCCCGGTGGACGACCTGACGGTGAACCTGGGCCTGACCTATGCCGAGACCAAGTACCGGCGCAACCTGGTGGGGATCGGCGGCCGGCCCTTCCCGACCCCGCTGTTCAACCTGCCGGGCAAGCAGCTTTCGAATGCACCGCAGCTGGTGCAGACGGCGAGCGTGACCTGGACACCTGCCGTGACGGACACGATCCGCGCGCTGGTCTATGCCGATTACCGGATGCAATCGGACATGAACACGGGTTCGGACCTGTTCGACGAGAAGCGGCAGCAATCGGTGTTGCAGGTGAACGCGCGGCTTGGGCTGAACGGCAATGACGGCCGCTGGGCGATCGAGGCCTGGGCGCAGAACCTGTTCAACGAGCAGTTCCAGCAGGTGGCGTTCAACACGCCTCTGCAGGGTGGCGGCACAGTCGCGCAGACGGCGCGCGGCGGGCCGAGTGCAACGACGCTGTTCGGCACCTTCGTTGCCGAGCCGCGGACCTTCGGGCTTACGCTTCGCACGAAGTTTTAGAGGCCGGGCCACTGGACTGGAGAAGGGCGGGGATTTCCCCGCCCTTTTTCGTTTCGGGACCTAAGCGGACGCTTGGGGCGACTGTTTCAAGCGCGGGTGCAATGGCGGGGGGCTGAGCAGCATCCCAGTTTCCGGGTTTCCGAACCAAGGAGACTGGACATGGACGCGACAGAAACGGTGATGGCGCCGGAAGCGACTGCGGCGGATGCGCCCCGAAAGGTGCGGGGATGGGACCCGCTGGTGAAGCTGACGCACTGGGGCATCGCGCTTGCCGTGCTGGCGAACGGGGTGTTGACCGAGGAAGGCTCGGACTGGCATGTGTGGGTCGGGACGGCGATGGCGGGATTGCTGGCCGCGCGGCTGTTGTGGGGGTTCGTGGGGCCGCGGGAAGCGCGCTTCTCGGCCTTCCCGCCAAACCCTTTTCGGGCCTTTTCTCATATCGGTGACATACTGGCCGGGCGAAAGGTGGTGCACCGCTCGCACAACCCGCTTGGCGCGCTGATGGCCTATTCGCTGTGGGCGACGCTTGGGGTTGTTGCGGTGACGGGGTTCCTGATGTCGGGCGTTCCGGGGATCACGGCGGCTGGAACGGCTGAGCGCCCGGCGATGGCCGCCCCGCTTGCACTGGCTGCCCCGGCGGAGGAAGAAGAGGAGGATGAGGACGAAGCGGCCGAAGGCGCCTATAGGGCCAGCGAGGGCGCTGATGGGGCGGCCGAAGGCGCTGAAGGCAAAGACCGCGGAGAGGCGGACGAGTGGGTGGAAGAGGTGCATGAAGTGGCGGCCAACCTGCTGTTCGTGCTGGCAGCGCTGCACATCGCTGGCGTGCTGTTCGAGACGCGGCGGATGGGCCGGGGCGTGATCGGGCGGATGACCGGGGGGATGCGTGGCTGAAGCGGCCGACAGCGTCGGGCAGCAAGCATGGGGGCGGCCGGCCTGGGGGCTCGCCGCCGTCGTGCTTGTGCAGGCGGTGGCGGCGGCCTTTTTCGTTGGCGATGCGCTTGCCGATGTGCGGGAGGACG
>JBGTBK010000130.1:0-3658 GCA_041749355.1 Sandaracinobacter sp.
GGCCGGGAGGCAAAGGCCTCCAGCCGGGCAAGGGCTGCGTGGGCAAGCGCAAAGTCCGGATCCTCGGCCAACGCCGCCTCGAAAAGCCTGTCGGCGCCGGGCCAGCTGGACAGCATCAGCGCCAGCCCCTCGCGGTACAGCTCGGCTGCCGTGGCGGAGCTGGTGGACAGCGGGAGCCCATGGCTGTCGTGGCTGGCAGTGGCCGGCATGTGCGCGCTTTCGATCGGGTTCGGTGCAGGCTCAGGCCGCGAAATAGGGCGAGTGCATGGCCCGGCTTGCTTCGGCCACGACATCGCCGTCGAACAGCTTGACGGTGAGGCTGGCGCCCGCCCCCCTGGCGAATTCGCTCAGCAGGCCTTGCGTATAGGCGCGGGCGTTTTCCACGCTGTCGAATTCGTAGAAGCCGCCAACGCTGTGGGTGCCGATCCCGCTCAGCCAGGTTTTCGAGCGCAGGCCCGGCACGGCCTGCATCAGCGGGTTCGCTTCGCCCCAGACGCTGTGGTCGAACGGCTTGGATGTCTGGAACTCGGCATAGAGGAACACGCGGGAAATGGCGGTCATGGGTTGATCCCTTCGGCTGGCTTGCGTCGTGCTGCTTCTAGGCCTATTCTGTTTCAAGGTTAAGTACGCACCTTTTGGTAAGAATCGAGTAAATGTTCCAGGATGCCAATCCCTACAACCTGAACTGCCCCTCGCGCGATGTGCTTGCGCTGATCGGTGGCAAATGGGCAATCCTGATCCTGTGCTGCCTGCAGCAGGGGCCGGTGCGCACGGGGGCGTTGCTGCGGCAGGTGGGCGGGATATCGCAGAAGATGCTGACGCAGACCCTGCGCGATCTGGAGCGCGACGGGTTTGTCGAGCGGATCAGCCACCCGGAGGTGCCGCCGAGGGTGGAGTATCGGCTGACCGAACTGGGCCGCTCGCTGAGCGACCTCGCGCGTGGGCTGGAACAATGGGTGGTCGCCCACTACCCGGCCATCCTGGAGCATCGTCGACGCCGCTGCTGATCCGGACTATCTGGCGCTGCCGGGCAGACAGGAGAAGGATATGTCTCAGCAATGACCCTCACTCTGTATGGAATCCCCAACTGCGACACGGTCAAGAAGGCGCGGGCCTGGCTCGTTGCGGGCGGCACCCCTCATGCCTTTCACAACTACAAGCAGGCCGGGATCGACGCCGCATCGCTTGCGCGCTGGTGTGATGCGCTGGGTTGGGAGGTCGTGCTGAACCGCAGCGGCACCACCTTTCGCGCGCTTCCGGAGGCGGACAAGACCGGCCTGGACCAGGCCCGGGCGATCCAGCTGATGCTGGCCCAGCCTTCGATGATCCGCCGCCCGATTCTCGAAGGACCAGGCGTTCTTCTGGCCGGGTTCAAGCCCGACGCCTGGGCTGCCGCGCTGGGTTGAGGATTCCCGGGCGGGCGAGCGGCCTTCTCAGCCGACCAGCGCGACCAGCTGGTCGAAGGCGGTGCCCCAGCCCTGCTCGAAGCCCATGTCGGCATGGCGCTGCCGCGCCTCTGCATCGGCGTGCTTGACCAGCACCCGATAGCGGGTGCCGCCGCCGGCCATCGGTTCGAAGCTGATGAAGGCGGTCAGGAAGCCATTGGTGCGCGGCCGGAATCCCGGCCCCATGCTGTCGGTCCATACCAGAAGCCGCTCGGGCACGATCTGAAGGTAGCAGCCGGCTTCTTCCGCGTTGCGCTCGCCGTTCGGGCCTTCCATCACAGTCCGGAAGGCGCCCCCGTGGCGCAGGTCGATCTCGGCTTCCGTGGTGCGCCAGGGCAGGGGGCAGAACCACTGTTTCAGCAGCTCCGGGTCGGTCCAGCCGCGCCACAGCGCCTCGGCCGACACCGGGGTTTCCCGCTCCATCACGAGATCGAGCGCAGAGTCGATGGTGCTGTTGCTTGCGTCCACGGCTCAGGCCTCCAGGATCGTCTCGAAGCCGCCGAAGATCATGCGCTGGCCGTCGAATGGCGCGTCGCCCATGTTCTTCATGCGCGGGTCTTCCATCATCGCGGCCCAGCCGGCGTCGCGGATCGCTTTGTCGGGCCACATCACCCACGAGAAGACGACCGTTTCGTCCGCGGCCTTCTTCACCGCCATCGGCAGGCTGGTCAGCTTGCCGTCGGGGACGTCATCGCCCCAGCTTTCCACCACCGACAGCGCGCCGAATTCCCGGAACAGCGGAGCAACAGCCTCGGCATGCAGGCGGTAGGCTTCTTTTCTGGCGGTCGACACCGCACAGACAAATCCATCCACATATGTCATCGCTTCTCTCCCTCTCGCGCTGCGCTCTGTGCTTCCTCAGGATTGCTGCATCGCGGCAGCAGCAGCCGCTTCCAGCTCGGCACCGAATTTCGGGGCGATCGAGTGGGCGAAGGCCCAGCGGTGGCCGAACGGGTCTTCCACCAGGCCATAGCGGTCGCCCCAGAACATGTCCTCGGCCGGCATGATCACCTTGGCGCCTGCGGCTTCGGCCTTGGCGATTGCTGCATCGGCATCCGGCACCGACAGATGGAAGGTCACGGCCGTGCCACCGATCGCCTTCGGCCCGAGGCCGTCCATCTCCGGATATTCGTCGTTCAGCATCACCATTGCCCCGTTGATCTCGACAGCGGCGTGCATCAGCCGGCCGTCGGGCCCCGGCAGGCGCATCAGCTCTCGGGCGCCGAAGCCGCGGACATAGAAGTCGATCGCTTCGGCAGCAGCCGCGACGCACAGGTGCGGGGTGAGCGGCGGCGGCGCAGGCTGTGGTTCGGTCTTTGCAGTGTCCGTCATTGCGGTGTCTCCTCCCAGGGTTTGTCGAACAGAAGCGCCAGATAGCGCTTCAGGTGCAGGAGGCTGTCGACTGCCGGCTGGATCGAACCCGCGGCCTTGGCGATCACGAAAGCGCCCTGAAGCACGGCCTGTGTGTGCAGCGCGAGCGACCGGGGATCGATCGACAGGCCGCGCGCCGCCAGCGCTTCGGCGCAGTCGGCTTCCAGTCCGCCGGCCTGGCGCTGGATGCCCGCAAAGCAGGCCCGGCGGATCTCGGGGCTCGTCTCATAGGCTTCCTGCACCAGGGCGCCGAGCAGGCAGGAACAGGTGGAGACATCGTCGGTCAGTCGGTCGAGCCGGAAATCCACATAACCGAGCAGCCGGTCGGCCGGATCCTCGAGCGCAAGGAAGGGCGCCTGTTCGAACCAGGCGGCGGCCACGCTCGTGAAATGGTCGGCCGCAGCGACCGCAAGCCGGTCCTTGGACGCGAAATGGTGGAAGAAGGCGCCCTTGGTGACTCCGGCTGCCTTGCACAGATCGTCGACCGAGGTGCCGGCATAGCCGTTCTTCCGGATGAGGGTGATGGCCGCCCCCAGAAGTTTCTGACGCGCAGGCGCTGAAGAGGGGGACTCAGCAGAGAGCGATTCGGCGGCCATGATGAAACATACCAATCGGTCGGTATGCGGCAAGCCGAAATTGCCAGATGGGCGCCGAACGGGCAGGGGAGTGCGGCAGAAGGAGCGCCCATGCCCGCAGTTTTACCCCATGCCCTTGCCCTCCTGCTCGCGCTTGCAGCGTGCAGCCCGACCAAGGTCGTGACCGCGCCTGTGCAGGCTGCCGGGCAGGCGGCCGGGGCCGTTGTGCGCACCACGGCACCCGTTGTGACCGGAACCGCTGTCGGC
>JBGTBK010000131.1:0-9977 GCA_041749355.1 Sandaracinobacter sp.
CCGATCTGTCCGCCAAGCGCCGCCACACCGGCCCGCACCAGATCGACCGCGCTGTTCGAGCCCGCAAGGTCGGGCGAAACACTCACCGCAATCGACGCCCGGCCGTCCCGCGTGGCGACAATCGCGAACACCCCGCTGCCATGTTGCTGGCGTTCCGAGTCCAGCAGCCCGCGCAGCTCCTTGGGGTCCAGATCCTCCAGCACCCGGCCAACGAAGGGCACCGCACCCACCTGCTCGACAACCGAACCGCCGGCCGCCGCAGGGCCGGCAAGCGCAAGCGCCTTTTTCGCGTCGGCCAGTTCGCGCTCCAGCTTGCGAACCGTGTCGGCAAGCCCGCTCACCCGCTCGGGCACGTCGTCCGGCCGGCTCTTCACCACGGCCGCTGCGGCCTTCAGCAGATTTTCCTGGGCAACCAGGTGCCGCAGCGCCTCGGCGCCGGTCAGCGCCTCGATCCGCCGAACGCCCGACGAAACCGCGCTTTCCGAAACGATGCGGAACAGCGCGATGTCGCCTGTGGCCGACACATGGGTGCCGCCGCACAGCTCCACCGAATAGCTGCGGCTGTCCTCGCCCGCGCGGCCCATCGACAGCACGCGCACCTCGTCGCCATATTTCTCGCCGAACAGCGCAAGCGCACCGGCTTCGATCGCAGCTTCGGGCGTCATCAGCCGGGTGCCGACGGCAAGATTGGCGCGGATCTCGGCATTCACCTCGGCCTCGACTGCGGCAATCTCGTCCGGGCTCAGCGCCTTCTGGTGGGCAAAGTCGAAGCGCAACCGGTCGGGCGCAACCATCGAGCCCTTCTGGCTCACATGGCCGCCCAGCACATTCCTGAGCGCCGCGTGCATCAGGTGGGTCGCCGAATGGTTGGCCTTCACGGCCGCCCGCCGCTCGGCATCCACCTTCAGCTGAACAGCAGCGCCCACCTTCAGCGTGCCCGCCTTCACCACCCCCACATGGGCGTGCAGCTTGCCCAGCGGCTTTGCCGTGTCGGTCACCTCCACCAGCGCGTCGCCGGCCGAAATCGTGCCGGTGTCGCCCACCTGCCCGCCGGATTCGGCGTAGAAGGGGGTCTGGTTGGTTATGATCGTCACGCTGTCGCCGGCAGCCGCCTCGGCAACCTCGGCGCCATCCTTCACGATGGCCACGACACTGCCCTCGGCTTCGGTCGTCGAATAGCCGATGAAGTCGGTCGCCCCGACGCGCTCGACCAGGTCGAACCACAGGCTGTCGGTGGCAGACGCCCCGCTGCCGGCCCACGCGGCCCGCGCCCGGGTCTTCTGCTCGGCCATGGCCATATCGAACCCGGCACGGTCGACGCCAAGCCCCTGCGCCTTCAGCGCGTCTTCCGTCAGGTCATAGGGAAAGCCGAAGGTGTCATACAGGCGAAAGGCCACGTCGCCCGGCAGAACGGCCCCGGGCTTCAGCCCGGCAGTCGCTTCGTCCAGCAATTTCAGCCCGTTCTGCAAGGTCTGGCGGAAGCGGGTTTCCTCCAGTTTCAACGTCTCGGCAATCAGCGGCTGGGCGCGCACCAACTCTGGATAGGCAGCCCCCATGGCAGACACCAGGCTCGGAACCAGCCGGTGCATCAGCGGTTCGCTCGCCCCCAGCAGATGCGCGTGCCGCATCGCGCGCCGCATGATCCGCCGCAGCACATAGCCCCGCCCCTCGTTCGCCGGCAGCACGCCATCGGCCACCAGGAACCCGGCCGAGCGCAGATGGTCTGCGATCACCCGGTGCGAAGCGCGGGTGTCGGGCGCGTCGGTCGGGGTTTTCGTCAGCGCCCCGGATTCACCGATCAGCGCCCTGAAGATGTCGGTCTCGAAATTGTCGTGCGTGCCCTGCAGAACGGCCGCGATCCGCTCCAGCCCCATGCCGGTGTCGATCGAGGGGCGCGGCAGGTTCAGCCGCGTGCCGTCAGGCTGCTGGTCGAACTGCATGAACACCAGGTTCCACACCTCGACAAAGCGGTCGCCATCCTCGTTCGGGCTGCCGGGCGGGCCGCCGGGGATGTGGTCGCCATGGTCATAGAAGATTTCCGAGCAGGGCCCGCACGGGCCGGTGTCGCCCATCGACCAGAAATTGTCGTTGGTGCTGATGCGGATGATGCGCTCGTCGGGAATCCCGGCGATCTTCGTCCACAGCCCATGGGCTTCATCGTCGGTGTGATAGACGGTGACGGTCAGGCGGTTGCGGTCAATCCCCCAGCGGTTCGTCAGCAGGTCCCAGGCCAGGTGGATGGCCTGCTCCTTGAAATAGTCCCCGAACGAGAAATTCCCCAGCATTTCGAAGAAGGTGTGGTGCCGCGCGGTGTAGCCCACATTGTCGAGGTCATTGTGCTTGCCGCCGGCCCGCACGCATTTCTGGCTGGAGGTCGCAGTGGTATAGGGCCGCTTCTCGAGGCCGGTGAAGACATTCTTGAACGGCACCATGCCGGCGTTCACGAACATCAGCGTCGGGTCATTCTGCGGCACCAGCGGCGCAGACGGCACCAGTGCATGGCCCGCGCCCGCAAAATGGTCGAGGAAGGAAGTCCGGATGTCGGCGGTCGAGGTCATGCGTCTCTTCTGCTCTGGCCACAGGGTCTTGCAACAGGGGCCGTCGCGCAGCCCTTCGCCTCCATTAGGGGGCCGATCCTCACCCATGCAAGTGCGCCGCCACCTCACCCCCTCTTGAAAGCCGGCGGCGCATGCCCAGATTTCCGGGTGTGGACAGCGGTCGCCTGATGGGGCCGCACCCCACGATGCCCGGCCAGACCGGCGGGCACCAAAACTGACCATTGCTTTGAAAGGATGGACTAACCATGCGTTCCAACTTCGATTTCACGCCGCTCCTGCGCTCCTCGATCGGCTTCGAGAATCTGAACCGCCTGCTCGACATCGCGACCCGCGCGGCCGAAGGCGACACCAGCTTCCCGCCCTACAATATCGAGAAGCTGGGCACCGATGCCTACCGCATCACCATGGCGGTCGCCGGCTTCACCCGCGCCGAACTCGACATCACCGTGCAGGAAAACACCCTGGTCGTGACCGGCAAGGCCGCCGACGAAGCACAACCTGCCGAGCGCACCTTCCTGCACCGCGGCATTGCCAAGCGCGCGTTCGAACGCCGCTTCCAGCTCGCCGACGTGATCAAGGTGACCGGCGCGTCGTTCGAGAACGGCCTCCTCAACATCGACCTGCAGCGCGAAGTGCCCGAGCACAAGAAGCCCCGCAAGGTCGAGATCGGCGACACCGATGCGCCGGTGATCGAAGGCGAGGCAGCGTAAGCCTGCGAAATCGAAGGGGCCGGGCAACCGGCCCCTTCTTCATCTCCAACCCTGATCATCCCAGACCCTGATCAGTAATAATAGCGCTCTTCCACCACTTGGCCGCCGGCCACACGGTAGCTGACAATCTCCCGAATCCGGCTGTGTTCGCCGTCCTTGCTGGTCACCTCCATGTCCATCAGGATCAGGAAGCTGTCCCCGTTCACGAACGGCCCCTCCGACCGGAAGCCATGGATCTCGTGGGCGGCATACCAGGCTTCCGCCTTCGCCATCGCCTCGGCCTTGCCTGTCGTGGTGGCCATGGCGCCCGGCATGGCTTCTGCCGTCACGATATCGTCGGCCCAGTATTTCTGCGCTGCCTGCTCCATCTGGCCGGCAGCAACCATCGCGGCATAGTCCCCGGCAATTTCCCGCACGTCCATCGCCCACCTCCCCATCCGACTAAGGTCAACCGAGCCCCGAGTCTCTCGCCTTCAGGAGGAGGACATTGTCTGCCTGATGCGGTAAGGTCTCAAGACATAAGGGGAAGGAATTTGCCGAAATGACAGGCTATTCGATCGAACGGGCGCGCAATGACCTTTCGAACTGGCGGACAACGGCCCTCGAACTCGAACCCGCCGAAGGCGAGGCAATCGCCCGGATCGATCTTGCAGCCCTCACCTCGAACAATGTCACCTATGCCGTCCACGGCGGCCCGCCGCTCTTCTACTGGAACTTCTTCCCCGCAACCGACGCAGCTTTCGGGGTCGTTCCAGTCTGGGGCTATGCAACCATCGTCGCCAGCCGCGCGGCGCATATCGCCGAAGGAAGCCGCTTCTACGGCTACTGGCCGTCTGCCACCCATTTGCGGCTCCAGCCCGGCCCACTGAAGGCCGGCGGCTTTTCCGACATGGCCGCCCACCGGCAAGGGCTTGCACCCGTCTACAACAGCTACCGCCCGGCCGACGCGGTCAGCGACCCCGCAACCCAGGCGCTGAACGCGCTGTTCCAGCCGCTCTACGGAACAGGCTTCGTGCTGGCCCACAGCCTTTCGGCCGATGTCGCAAGCGGCCACACGATCCTGCTGACCAGCGCCTCCTCCAAGACCGCTCTGGCGACCGCCTTCAACCTCGGCAGGGCCGGCGCGCCACCCATCGGTCTCACCTCGCCCACGAACCGGGCCTTCGTCGAAAAGTCCGGTCTCTACAGCCGGGTCCTCACCTACGACGAGGTGGAGACGCTGGATCCCTCGGCCGCAAGCGTGCTGGTGGATTTTGCCGGCAACGGCGCGCTGAAAGCCCGGATCCACAGCCACCTGAAGGGCCTGACCGCCAGCCACATCGTCGGCGACACCGACTGGTCTGGCCCCAAGACCAACGAACTCGACGGGCCGCCGCCCGCCCTGTTCTTCGCCCCGACCGCCTGGGAAGCCCGCGCGCGCGAGATCGGCCCAGCCGCCTTCGAGGCAGAGTTGGCAAGCAGCCTGGCTGACTTCCTCGCAACCACGCCCGCCTGGCTCACGGTAGAGCCAGTGACGGGGTCAGAAGGCTATGCCGATGCCTTTGGCCGGCTGCTCGCCAACAAGGCACCCGCAAGCCTGGGGCTGGTCTGGCGCCCCTGACCGGGCGGACCCGGCCTCAGCCCCGCGCGGTCGAGCGCCGTTCGACCGAGAATCGCTTCAGCTGCTCCACAGGTTCCTTCCACTCGGGCGCCGCTGCGGCGGCTGCCGAATAGTCCTCGAACGCCTCGCGGACATTGCCAAGCATCTCGTGGGCGACTGCCCTTGTGTAGAAGGCAACCTCGGGCCGGTCGGGCTTCATCTCGAGCGCGCGTGTCAGCATCTCGATCGCGGCCTGGTCCTGCCCCCCGCGGTGCAGGAAGGCAATCCCGAGGTTCACATGCGCCTCGGCCAGCGCCGGGTTCAGCGCGATCGCAGCCCGATAGTCGGCAACCGCGCTTTCAAGATCCCGCGCGTGCATGTGGATGATGCCGCGATTGACCAGCGTTGCTGCCCGGTCCCGTCTGGTCAGGCTGTCGGCTTCCAGCGCGCGGGTGCAGACGGCAAGGCTGCTTCGCGTGTCGCGCTTCAGTTCGGCCGCCACATAGCAGTCCCGCCCGGCCGAGCTTCCACCAAGGATGGTCGCCGCCGCATTGGCAGGCCCGGAACCAGCCGTCGCTGTCAGCAAGGCGGCTGCCAGCAGGCCGGTGGCAAACAGAGTCTTCATGCGTGGATCTCCCTTCCTCTCCGCCCGGCAGTTTAGCACAGCCTGTCAGCCGGTGAAGGGGTCCGTCTGCGTCAGGATCGTCACATGCCCCATCTTCCGGCCGGGAACCGCTTCGGACTTGCCATAGACGTGCAGGTGCGCGCGCTCGTCGGCCAGCAGCGCCGGCCATTGCGCACTGCTGTCGCCCAGCAGGTTGCGCATCTCGATCCGTCCGGCCGTCAGCGCCACAGGGCCAAGCGGCAGCCCGCAGATCGCACGGATATGCTGCTCGAACTGCGAAGTCCGCGCGCCCTCGATGGTCCAGTGCCCGCTGTTGTGGACCCTGGGTGCCATCTCGTTGAACACCGGGCCGGCGTCGGTCGCAAAGAACTCGCAGGTCAGCACGCCGACATAGCCCAGCGAGTCGGCAATCCGCACCACAAGGGCCGTCGCGGCCTCGACATGCGCGGCATCCAGCCCGGTTGCCGGCACTTGGGTGCGCGACAGGATTCCGTCCTCGTGGCTGTTCAGGCAGGCCGGAAAGTGCGCCTCCTGCCCCCCCGGGCAGCGGGCGACGATGATCGAGAATTCGGCTGCAAAGCGAACGAACCCCTCGAGAATCAGGTCCGGCCCACCAAGCGCTGCAAAGGCCGCATCGCACTCGGCGGCAGCGTTGATCCGCACCTGCCCCTTGCCGTCATAGCCAAAGCGGCGCGTTTTCAGGATTGCAGGCAGCCCCAGATCGGCAACCGCGGCGCGAAGCTCGTCCAAGGTGTCCACCGCGCGATAGGGCGCAGTCAGGCCACCCAGCGCTTCCACGAACCGCTTCTCGCTCAACCGGTCCTGCGCCACGTCCAGCGCCTCGTGCCCGGGTCGCACAGGCTTCAACCCTTCCAGGAAGGCAACCGTGTCGGAGGGCACATTCTCGAACTCGTAGGTGATGACATCGCAGCCGGCCGCAAAGGCCGAAAGCGCATCGCGGTCCTCATAGGCCGCGCGCGTGCAGCGGGCCGAAACATCGCCCGCAACCAGCTCACCTTCGGGCGCGAAGATGTGAACGCGGTACCCCAGCGGAGCGGCCGCAAGCGCCAGCATCCGCCCGAGCTGCCCGCCGCCAAGGATGCCGATGGTCGCGCCCGGCAGGATCTGCATCAGCCGGGCTGGTCCGCAACCGCATCGGTCTGCGCTTGCCGCCAGGCCTGCAGCCGGGCCGACAGGGCCTCGTCCGCAGTCGCAAGGATGGCAGCCGCCAGCAGCCCGGCATTGGTGGCGCCCGCCTTGCCGATGGCGAGCGTTCCAACCGGAATGCCGGCCGGCATCTGCACGATCGACAGCAGCGAATCCTGCCCCGAAAGCGCGGCCGACTGCACCGGCACGCCAAGCACCGGCAGGTGCGTCAGGCTGGCAACCATTCCGGGCAGATGGGCAGCGCCACCAGCCCCCGCCACGATCACCTTCAGCCCCCGAGCAGCTGCGCCTTCGGCATAGGCAACCATCCGGCGCGGGGTGCGGTGGGCCGAGACGATCTTCACCTCGTGCGGCACATCAAGTGCGGTCAGCACATCAGCGGCATGGCGCATCGTCTCCCAGTCGGAGGTGCTGCCCATGATGATCCCGACGAAGATGGTCACTGCGCTGGTCCTGCGGCCAAAAATGCGCCCTAAGGGTGCAGGCGCTGCTTGGCAAGCGGCTGGATGGCGCTCAAAGCTCCAGGAAGCGCCGATCGGTCGCGTTCAGCGCATCATCCAGCGAGTAAAGGATCGGAACGCCGGTCGGGATCTCGAAATCCAGGATGTCGGCGTCGGAAATCCCCGACAGATGCTTCACCAGCGCGCGCAGCGAATTGCCATGGGCTGCAATCACCACCCGCCGGCCGGCCTTCAGTTCCGGCACCACCAGCGCCTCATAGGCCGGAAGCACGCGGGCAATCGTGTCCTTCAGGCTTTCGGCCCCGGGCACCGCGATCCCGGCATAACGGCGGTCGCTCGCCACATCGAACTCCGAGCCCGGCTGCTGGGGCGGCGGCGGCACGTCGAAGCTGCGGCGCCAGATCTTCACCTGCTCCGCGCCATGCTTTGCTGCCGTCTCGGCTTTGTCCAGGCCCGTCAGCCCGCCATAGTGGCGCTCGTTGAAGCGCCAGTCCTTGGCAACCGGCAGCCACAGCCGGTCCATTTCCTCCAGCACCAGGTTCAGCGTCTTGATGGCGCGGGTCTGCAGGCTGGTGAAGGCAACATCGAAATCATGGCCCTGTGCCTTCAGCGCAGCGCCGGCCGCGCGCGCCTCGGCGATGCCCTTGTCGGTCAGGTTCACGTCCCACCAGCCGGTGAAACGGTTTTCCAGGTTCCAGGCCGACTGGCCGTGCCGGATAAGGACGAGTTGGGGCATGGGAAAAGCCTGTTCTATCTGAGATCGTCGAGAATGTCGGCAAGCGCTGCAAGGCAGGCGCGGCCGAGGTGACGGGACCGGGCCGGAGACCAGCCCTGCACCGGGTCGGGAAGCTCGGCTGCGTCCTTGAAGGGCATTTCCAGCGTCGCCGACACGCAGCCGAAGCGGTGCGCGACCTGGTTGGTCGACATGGACAGGTTCGCCCGGCCCGGCGGTGCCACCGGATAGCCGACCCTGGTCTGGAAGTCGGCGCTGTGGCGGCAGAGCGCGGCCTGGTAGCGAGCCAGCAGGTCGAGCTGGGAATTGGTGACGCCCGGTATCCCCTCGAAGCCGGCAATGAACACATGCGGCAGCGCTTCGTCGCCATGCACGTCGAGCGCGAAGTCCACGCCGGTCTCGTCCATCCGGTTGCGCACGCACAGCACTTCGGGCGAGCGCTCCGGAGTCGGGTTGGCCCATTCCCGGTTCAGATTGGCGCCGGCCGCGTTGGTGCGCAGATGGCCGCGAACCGAGCCATCCGGGTTCATGTTGGGCACGATGTGAAAGCGTGCCTTGGCCCTCAGCGTCCGGGCCAGCGGCGAGGCCGGATCGGTCAGCTCGGCAAGGGCGCCTTCCATCCACCATTCGGCCATGCTCTCGCCCGGATGCTGGCGCCCATAAAACCACACCGTGCGCGGCCCCTCGCCAAGCTCCAGGCAGTCGATCGGCCGGCCATCCAGCGAAGACCCGAGCACGGTCGCAATCACGCCGGGCTGCATCGCCGTGCGCGCCACCAGGTCGTGGTGCCGCTCGAGGGAATAGGGCGCGAAATAGGCGCACCACAGCGCATCATGCTCGGGCGTCACGCGGATCGTCAGCGTGCCGCCGTCGGCCGCCTTGTCGTAGCTTGTCTCGGCCTGCACCCAGGTTTCGCGGTCGTCGGAGATTCGCGCGCGATAGCCGGGCCAGCCGCCGGGATAGGCCGATTTCTCCAACCCTATGATGTCCATGCGCACCGCACGGCCGCGCGCGCCTGCCAGCCGGAAGTGGAACCATTGCAGGAACTCGCCGCCGGCATCGGCGCGGATCTTCAGCCGCACATGGTCGGGCGCGGGCTGGTCGACAAGTTCGATGTTGCCCGAATCGAAGGCGGCGCTGATGCTGATCCCCATGCGACCCGCCTAGCAGCGCGGAAAGCCCGCTGCCAAGTTCGGCGCCCTGTGCAACGGCCGGATGCCGCCGGCCGATTGACTTTGCAGCACCCGACGCCTAAGCGCGGCGGCTCATTCGATTCCCCCGAAGGTACTGTCCATGAAGATCCGCAACAGCCTGAAGTCGCTCAAGGGGCGGCACCGCGACAACCGTGTGATCCGCCGCCGCGGTCGCACCTATGTCATCAACAAGACCAACCGTCGCTTCAAGGCCCGCCAGGGCTGATCCGGCGTGTCGGGGCCAGGACAGCGTTCCGGCCCGGTTGAAAATGCCTCCCCGCGCACCGGCGCGGCGGAGGTTTCTGCCGTTTCCCCCAGAGCTGTAGTCTGGGATGTCGGGCATGTCCTCTACGATTGGGACCCCCGCTTCCTCTACGCAAAGCTGATCCCCGACCCCGAGAAGCTCGACTGGTTCCTGGCCAATGTCGTCACCAAGGCCTGGCACTACCAGCATGATGCCGGCCGGCCCTTCGCGGATACCTCGGCCGAGCTCTCAGCCCACTATCCCGAATTCGCCGAGCTGATCGGCGCCTTCGGCCCGCGCTGGCTGGAAACCATCCCAGGCCCGATCCCCGGCACCCACGCGCTGGTCGAGGCGCTGGCAGCTGCCGGAATTCCCCAGTTCGGGATCACCAACTTCTCCGGCGAATTCTGGGAGCAGTTCCGCCCCACCGCCCCGCTGTTCGATCATTTCCGCGACGTCGTCGTGTCGGGCCACGAAAAGCTGGTGAAGCCAGACCCCGCGATCTACGCCCTCGCGAAGGCGCGCTTCGGCCTTGGCGACGGCGAAGCCATCTTCATCGACGACAATGCCGCCAATGTGGAGGGCGCGATCGCTGCCGGCTGGCACGCCCACCGCTTCACCGATGCGGAAGCGCTGGCAGCCGTGCTGCGGGACCACGGCTTCCCGGTCTGAAGGTTCCCGGGCACAGCCCGCAAGCGCGACCGCGC
>JBGTBK010000132.1:0-1924 GCA_041749355.1 Sandaracinobacter sp.
CACGGGCAAGCGCGTCGCGGGGGGGCGTGCTGGTCCCTTCCAGCGAGGACAGCAGCTCGACAAGGAAGGGCCGCGGCGGTGCCATGGTCATCACGCGGGGCTCGCCCTTGATCCCCGCCCGCTTGCCGGCCTCGCGGACGGCCGCCTGCAGGTCGCCATACTGGTCCACCAGCTTCAGCTCCTTCGCCCGGGTGCCAGACCAGACCCGGCCTTCCGCAATCGGCGCGACTTCCGCCACCGGCATCTTCCGTGCCGTCGAAACCCGCGTCAGGAACTGGCGGTAGATGTCCTCCACTCCGCTCTGGATCAGGGTCCGCGTCGGGTCGTTAAGGCCCCCGACAACATCCGGCTGGCCGGAAAAGGGCGTGGTGCGAACGCCATCGGTCGAAATGCCGAGCTCCTTCAGCGTGCCCTCGAAAGTGGGGATTACGCCGAACACCCCTATCGAGCCCGTGATGGTGGCCGGGCTCGCAAAGATCGTATCGGCCCCCGTGCCGATCCAGTAGCCGCCGCTGGCTGCAACCGGGCCGAAGCTTGCGATCACCGGCAGCTTCTTCGCCCGGGCCAGCTCCATCGCCTGGCGGATCTGCTCGGATGCGATTGCCGAGCCGCCGCCCGAATCCACCCGCACCACCAGCGCCTTCACGTCGCTGTCGGCAATCGCATCCTCGATCAGCTCGCTCACCGTGTCGCCGCCGGCCGTGCCCGCAGGCGCCTCGCCGTCCACGATCGATCCGCTCACATGCACCACCGCGACCGCCGGGCCAGAGGGCGAAGACGGCTTGCGCGCCGACCAGTAGCTCCTCAGTCCGATTCGCTTGTAGTCGCCAGGACGGTCCGGGTCGTCGCCTTCGCCAAGCTGGTCGCGAAGCCGCTTGTGCCAGGCGTTGCGGCCGATCACCTCGTCGACCAGCCCAGCGCTCTTGGCAAGCTCGGCTTGGGCTTGGTTCGCGCCTGCCACCCGCGCAGGCCAGCTTTCCACAAGCGCTGCCACGTCCAGTTCCTGCCGCTGCCGCTGCACGCCGCTGCGCCAGCTCGCCCACAGATCGTCTGCCAGCACCTGGTCAGCTGCCTTGGCTTCCGGCGAGGATTCATTGCGGGTGAACGGTTCGACAAAGCTCTTGTAGGTGCCCACACGGAACACCTCCACATTCACCTTCAGCTTGTCGAGCGCGTCCTTAAAATAGAGATTGCTCCCGCCCGGCCCGGCAAGGGCAACTGCGCCCATCGGGTCGATGCCGATCGTGCTGGCGTGGGAGGCGAGGTAATAGCCGTCGTCGGAATAGGCTGTGGCCCAGGCCTCCACTTCCTTGTTCTTGGCGCGGAAGCGCACGAGTGCAGCGCCAACGCTTTCCAGATTGGCAAGCCCGCCCCCCAGGAAATTGTCGAGATCGAGCGTGATGCGCGTGATCGACGGATCCTCGGCTGCCTTGTCGATCGCCTTAACCAGCAGCATCGTCTCGGTCTCGGGCACGACCTCTTCGCCGCCCAGCAGGGCAAGCGGGCTCGGCTCGGTCGCCTGGTCCACCAGCAGGCCATCCAGGTCGATGTTCAGCGCAGCGCCGTCCGGCACGGCTGCGATCGGCGCGCGCATCGACAGGCTGGCCCACAGCGCGCCGAACAGCAGCAGCATGAACAGCAGGACAAGGGCATCCTTCACCCCGACCAGGAAGCCCCAGACACCCTTCAGAAACTGCATGCACGTCGCTCCACTTCGCAGACTCTGACTTAGTGGATGCAGGCGAAACTGCAATGCGCCAAGCCGTCGCCGACCGGGTTGTCGCCCATCGGCGCGGTTGACTTGGGGGCGCCCCACGGCGAATCAGGCGCCATGGACATCCAGAAGGACGATCTCGACGCAGCCGTTGCCGCCGGCATCCTCGATCCAGCCGCGCGCGACCGCCTGCTGGCCTTCGCCCGCGCC
>JBGTBK010000133.1:0-3943 GCA_041749355.1 Sandaracinobacter sp.
CCGTTCGCGCAAGAGGCTGGCTGGCGCGCTAGTGCGCGCGGGGGCTGGCTGGCGCGCTGAGCCTCAGGGCTTGCGGGTGAGGCGGTATTCGCTGCGGAAGCCATAGGCGCCGCCGTCGGGCTTCATCTCGCGGCGCCAGACAAGGCTTGGGCCATCAAAGATCAGCGTTTCGCGCACGTCCATCGGAACGGCCTGTTCGCTGCCGCGGCCTTCGAGCACCAGCGTCAGCGGGGTTCCGGCCGGCGTGTCGAGTTCGCCCGACGTTATCTTGAAGGTGACGGCCTCGTCGCCCGGATCGCGGGTGAAGGTGCGGCTTGGCGCGTTAACGGACACCTTGAAGGGCTGGCGAACGAGCCGGCCCTTGCCGTCGTCGAGCAGCATGTCGAGCACCATGGCATCGCCCTGCGGCTTGCCCGTCATGCTGGCGTTGACGGTCTGTGTCTGCCCGTTCAGGACGTTGCGGAACATCACCTGTCCGTCCCACTGGCCGTTGAAGCGGGACAGGAGAGCCGGCGCGGTTTCCTGGACTGCGGCGGCCTGGGCCAGAAGCGGCGCTGACGGAGCCGCAAGGGCAAGCGCTGCTGCGGCGAGAAGCCTAAATTCCAATGCAGAGATATTTGGTTTCGAGATATTCATCCAGGCCATAACGCGATCCTTCCCGGCCGATGCCGGATTCCTTGACGCCGCCGAACGGGGCGACTTCCGTGCTGATGATGCCGGTGTTGATTCCGACCATCCCATATTCCAGTGCCTCGGCCAGCCGGAATACACGGCCCAGATTCTGGCCGTAGAAATAGGCGGCAAGCCCGAAGCGGGTTGCGTTGGCGGCGGCAATGACCTCTGCGTCGGTTTCGAACCGGAAGACCGGCGCGAGCGGGCCGAAGGTTTCCTCGGTGGCGACTGCCATGTCGGCGGTCACGCCGGAAAGCAGGGCGGGGCTGAAGAAGGTGCCGCCCTTCCGTTCGCCGCCAGCCAGAAGCTTTGCGCCCTTCGCGAGCGCGTCGGCGATATGCTCCTCGGTCTTTTCGACTGCCGCCATGTCGATCATCGGGCCGATGTCGGTCCCGGGCTCGGCGCCGTTGCCGATCTTCAGCGTCTTGATGCGGGCCGACAGCCTTTCGACAAAGGCGTCGTGGATCGCGGCCTGGGCGTAGATGCGGTTGGCGCAGACGCAGGTCTGGCCGGCGTTGCGGAACTTCGACGCGATTGCGCCCTCGACGGCGGCATCCAGGTCAGCATCGTCCAGCACGATGAAGGGCGCATTGCCGCCAAGCTCCAGGCTGATCTTCTGCACATTCTGCGCAGCGGCCGCATAGAGCTCCTTGCCGGTCTCGGTGCTGCCGGTGAAGCTGAGCTTGCGCACAAGCGGGTTTCCAGTGAACTCGGCTGCGAGTTCAGAGGCCTTGCCGGTGATGACGCTGAGGAGGCCCGAGGGCAGGCCCGCTTCCTCGGCCAGCACCGCGAGCGCGATTGCGGTGAGCGGGGTGGAGGAGGCGGGCTTCACCACGATCCCGCAGCCGGCAGCGAGCGCGGGGCCGGCCTTGCGGGTGATCATGGCGGCCGGGAAGTTCCAGGGCGTGATGGCGGCTGCAACGCCGACCGGCTGCTTCAGCACCAGGATTCGCCGGTCGGGGGCGTGCGGCGGGATCACGTCGCCATAGGCGCGCTTGCCTTCCTCGGCGAACCATTCGATGAAGCTTGCCGCATAGGCGATTTCGCCGCGACTTTCGCCAAGCGGCTTGCCCTGCTCGGCGGTCATGATGCGGGCGAGATCCTCCTGGTTCGCCATCACAGCCTCGAACCAGCGGCGCAGGACCACGCTTCGCGCCTTGGCCGTGAGGCCTGTCCAGGCCGGCATCGCGGCGTTGGCGGCGGCGATTGCCTCGGCGGCTTCGGCCCGGCCAAGGCGCGGAACATGGGCGAGCGTTTCGCCGGTTGCCGGGTTGGTGACCGCGATTCCCGTCTCGTCGCTTTCCACCCAGCGGCCGGCGATCAGGTTTGCGCCCCGAAGCAGCTCGGGGCGGGCAAGGGACAGGGTCATTCGGCGGGCTTTTCCTGGCTGGCTGGAAGCGCTTCTTCGGCGGGCTTGCGCCTTTCGGTGAAGCGGATGGCGAACAGGCTGATTTCGTAAAGCAGCACCAGCGGCACTGCGAGCAGCAATTGCGAGACCACATCGGGCGGGGTGAAAATGGCTGCGATCACGAAGGCGACCACGATGAAATAGCGGCGGAAGGCAACCAGCTGGTCGCGCGTGACGATGCCGGCCTTGTTCAGGAGGATCAGCAGAACCGGCAGCAGGAAGGCGACGCCGAATGCGAAGAGGAACTGCATGATGAAGCTGAGATAGGCGCCGACCGAAGGCAGGGCTTCCTGGCTGACGCCCGACCCGCCCAGATCGCCCTGGAAGCCGAGCAGGAAGGTGAGGGCTGTGGGGATGGCGACGAAGTAGGCGAAGGCCGCTCCGGCCGTGAACAGGAAGGGGGTGGCAGCCAGGAAGGGCATGAGGGCTGCCTTTTCCTGGCGGTAGAGGCCGGGTGCCACGAAACGCCACATCTGGGTTGCGACCACCGGGAAGCTGAGCATCAGCGCGCCGAAGAAGGCGACCCGGACCTGCACGAAGAAGGCCTCGAACACCTGGGTGAAGATGACCCGGTTCTGCCCGGCTTCGGCCAGCGGGCGGACCAGCAGGGCGAAGATTTCCTTGGCGAAGGCGAAGCAGAGGAAAAAGGCGACGATGATCGCGAGAACCGACCAGAGCAGGCGCGTGCGCAGCTCGATCAGGTGATCGATCAGTGGCGCCTTGCTGTCGTCGATGTCTGGGATCATGGCAGCGGCCGGGGGTCAGGCTGGGCCGGGGCGGGGGATTCGGCTTCGGCAGGCGCGCTGCTCGTCCCGGAATCCGTCGGGAAGTCTGACGGGGGCGGTGCATAGTCGGGCACGACCGGTGTTTCCGCCATGATCTTGCGGTTGTGCTCGGCCCACTGCTTTTCCATTTCCTCGAGCTCGGCCTGGCGCATCATCTCGTCGAATCCGGAGCGCAGGTGACGGGTCATGGCGCGGGCCTTGCCGGTGTAGCGGCCGACCGTGCGCAGCGCGTTGGGCAGTTCCTTGGGGCCGATCACCAGCAGCGCGATGACGGCAATCAACAGAAGCTCGGTGCCGCCGATCTCGAACATGCGGGTTCAGCCCTGCGCGCCTGTGGCCCGGCCGCCTTAGCGGGGGGCCTGGTCCGCAGTGGGGTTCGGCTGCGGGGCGGCCTGCTGGGTCACCTGCGCTGGCGGCGCGGTGGGAGCGGCCGGGTTGGTCTCGTCCTCGGCGAGGCCCTTCTTGAAGGATTTGATCCCCTTGGCGAGGTCGCCCATCATTTCGGAGATGCGGCCCTTCCCGAAGAGGAGGAGCACGACGAGGGCCACGATGACCCAGTGCCAGATGCTCATGCTGCCCATGGTTCGAACTCCCGGAGGCGCCCTGGTGGCGCGGAATGCTTGCTATCTAGTCGCTCGAGGGCCCGGGCGCCAGTGTGGCGGCTGCCGCATCCTCGTCTGTATCGGGCCGGGCATCGCTTTCGCTGCCCGCTTCGCCCTCCAGTCCCAGTGGATCGGGCAGGGGATCGAGCAGGCCGGCTGCCTTCAGCTCGGCGATGCCGGGCAGGTCGCGGCGGCTTTCCAGCCCGAAATGGGCAAGGAAGGCAGGCGTGGTTGCATATTGCATTGGCCGGCCCGGGGTCTCGCGGCGTCCGGCCGGGCGGATGAAGCCGGCCTCCAGCAGGGTGTCGAGCGTTCCGCGCGCAGTCTGCACGCCGCGGATCTCCTCGATCTCCGTGCGGGTGACCGGCTCGTGATAAGCGATGATGGCAAGCGATTCGAGGGCTGCGCGGCCCAGCTTGCGCGGCACGTCGCGGGCGCGTTCGAGGACCGAGGCGCAGTCGGGCGCGGTCTGGAAC
>JBGTBK010000134.1:0-10022 GCA_041749355.1 Sandaracinobacter sp.
CGCGCTTGCCGCCTCGGCGCCTGCCCTTGCAGCGCCGCCGGCCGGGCTTGCCGCGATGTGGGATCGAACCTCATCAGCCGCACAGGCCGGGGGGTTCAATGGCCAGCTGATCGTGGCTGATGCGTCCCAAAGCCATGGGGCCGATGTTGGCCGCCCCGGCTCGGGTGGCCCGGACTGGCGCTGGGCTTCGCTGACCAAGCAGCTGCTGGCCGTGCTGGTGATGCAGCAGGTGGACGCCGGCCGCCTGTCGCTCGACACGCCAATCGCGACCTATGCGCCGGGCCTGCCTGTCGCAAATGCCGACAAGGTGACCCTGCGCCAGCTTTTGCAGCACACCAGCGGCCTGCCCAACATCAACGAGTCGGCCCTCGACAAGACCGGCACCATGCCGGCGGTCTATGTCCGCGGCCAGCCGCAGCCGATGGTGAAGGCTGGCCGCGGCATCGGCCTCAACGCCGCCTGCACCGGACCCGCCCGGGCCGAGCCCGGGGCCAGCTTCGCCTACAACAATTGCGACAGCGAAGTGGCGGGCGTGGTGCTGGAAACGGTGACCGGCAAGTCGCTGGCCGAGCTGCTGCAGACCCAGCTGTTCGCGCCGTTGGGCATGACCGGCGCCCGCCTGCTGAAGGCTGGAGACGCTTCGGGCCGGACGGGTTTCCTGCCCGATGGAACGCCGGACGGTTTCATCGATGTCGGTCGCTACGGCGCAGGCGGATCGGTTGCAGGGCCGCCGGCCGCCGTGGTGCGGTTCGACCAGGCGCTGATGACGGGCAAGCTCCTCAGTTCGGCGTCGCGGGAAGAGATGTGGAACGGTGACCCGAAGCTCGGTTTCGCAGCGCTCCACCAGTGGGTGTATGAGGTGCCGCTGAAAGGCTGCGCGGCGCCGGTGAAGCTGGTGGAGCGGCGCGGCAGCATCGGCGGCGTGGAAATCCGCAACGTCATCGCACCGGACCTGGGGCTGATCGTGATTGCGTTTGCAGACCGACCGGTGGAGTTCGGCGAGCCCTGGCAGGGCAAGGGCGTGACCCACGACCTGCTCTCGGCGGCCTTTTGCGGAGCGAAGGCATGACTTCGCAGACCCACCCCCTTCGCCTCGGCGTCAACATCGATCACGTCGCGACCATCCGCAACGCGCGCGGCGGTGCCCACCCCGATCCCGTCCGCGCGGCGCTTCTGGCCGCTGCTGCCGGCGCCGACGGGATCACCGCCCACCTGCGCGAAGACCGGCGCCACATGACCGACGCCGACATCGCCCGGCTGGTGGACGAAATCGACCTGCCGCTGAACCTGGAAATGGCCGCCACCGCCGAAATGCTGGCCATCGCGCTCAAGAACCGCCCCCACGCCGCCTGCATCGTCCCCGAGCGCCGGGCCGAACGCACCACCGAAGGCGGTCTCGACGCGCGCGGCCAGCACAACACGCTCGCCCCCATCGTCGACCGGCTGGCGGGCGAGGGTATCCGCGTCTCCCTCTTCATCGCTCCCGAAGCCCGGCAGATCGAGGCGGCCGCCCGGCTCGGCGTTCCGGTGGTGGAGCTGCACACGGGCCCCTACGCCCATTCCGACGGATCGGTGGACGAACTCGCGCGCCTGGCAGACGCTGCCCGCCTTGCCGCGTCCCTCGGCCTCGAGGTCCACGCCGGCCATGGCCTCACCTACGCCAATGTCGGCCCAGTCGCAGCCTTGCCCGAACTCGCCGAGCTCAACATCGGGCACTTCCTGATCGGCGAGGCGGTGTTCAGCGGTCTGGAAGCCGCGATCGCGCAGATGCGGGCCCAGATGGACCAGGCGCGCGCATGATCCCGCCCGGTCTCTCCGTTATCGGCTTGGGCAACGATCTCTGCAACATCGAGCGAATCCAGAGCAGTATCGACCGCTTCGGCGACCGCTTCCTCAACCGCATCTTCACCGAAACCGAACAGGCCAAGGCCAACCGCCGTGTCCTCACCCGCACCGCCACCTATGCCAAGCGCTTTGCCGCCAAAGAGGCTTGCGCCAAGGCGCTTGGCACCGGCTTTCGCCAGGGCGTCTTCTTCCGCGACATGGGTGTCGTGAACCTGCCGTCGGGCAAACCCACCCTGCATCTCACCGGCGGGGCCGCTGCCCGCCTTGCCGCAATCACGCCCGTCGGGCATAAGGCAGACATTCACCTGACGCTCACCGACGACCACCCATGGGCCCAGGCGATCGTGCTCATAACAGCGAGTCCTGCATGAACGCACCTGCGCCTGACCTTTCCAGCCCGGGCCCCAAGCAGAAGAGCGGGGAGCCGTTCAGCTGGCGCCGCGAGATCCAGCAATGGGCGGTCCTGATCCTCATCGTGCTGGGCATCCACAGCTTCCTCGCCAAGCCCTTCTTCATCCCATCGGAATCGATGATGGCGAACCTGCTGGTCGGCGACCGGCTGATCGTCTCCAAATTTCCCTACGGCTTCTCCTACCTCAGCCCGTCCGTGCCGATCCTCCCCAAGATGGAAGGCCGGCTGTTCGGCAGCTATCCCGAGCGGGGCGACATCATCGTGATCAAGAGCCCGTCCGACGGCGCCGACTGGATCAAGCGCGTGGTGGGCCTGCCCGGCGACACGGTGGAGCTGCGCGACGGCGCCGTGATCCTGAACGGCAAACCCCTGCCGCGCGTGCAGCAGCCCGACACCGAAGTGAAGGTCACCCCCAACAGCGACTGCCCCTACATGCCCCAGTTCCGCGGGATGCGCGACGACGGCACGCCCGTCTGCCGCTTCCCCACCTTCCGCGAGACGCTTCCCAGCGGCCGCACCTACGACACGCTCGACATGGCACTGACCGACCGCGACAATTTCGGCCCCGTCACCGTGCCGGATGGCTTCCTGTTCCTGATGGGCGACAACCGCGACAACAGCATGGACAGCCGCGTGCCCCCCGAAATCGGCGGCCTGGGCCTCGTGCCCTACGAAAACATCGTGGGCCGCGCCGAGTTCATCACCTTCTCGCTCGATGGCTCCAACACGCTGAACCCGCTCAGCTGGTGGGGCGCGCTGCGCGGCGACAGGGCGTTCACCTCGCTCCGGGATTGAGGGCGGCCGGATATACGTGTATATCCGCAGGCATGGTGATCAGGCGCAAAACCTTCAAGGTCGGCCAGGATGTCGGCGTCCGTATTCCGAAGGCTTGGGGAATCCCGCTGGGCACGGAGTTCAATGCCGAGTGGGTCGGCAACTCGGTTGTTCTCACCCCGTTGGGCAAGCCGCCGCTCACGCCTGAACAGCGCATGGCCATCGCACTGCAATCCATCAGGTCATCCGAGTGAACGCCGTCACCAGAACCTTCAAGTCCGGCAACTCCGAAGCCGTTCGCCTGCCCAAGGGCTTGGGCTTCGGTGTCGGAACCGAGATCGAGATCGAACAGGTCCCGGACGGCCTCCTGCTGAAGCCGACCCGCAAGGCCAAGCTCAGCTTTCAGGAAATGCTTGCCCGCATGCGCGAGATCGGGCCGCCGTCTGATGGCGTTCAGGAGCGCGAGCCCTTCGAATATCCCGACAGGCCCGGCCTCTTCGATTGATCCTGCTCGATACAAGCGTCGCCATCCCCATCCGCGACATGGATGCGCGCATCCTCGGCGTGGCGGAGCCCTATTGGACGGACCCCCTGATCTCGGTGATCACCCGCGTCGAGCTCGAAGGCGGCGTCACCAGGCCCGGCGCCGATCCCCGTCGGCGGGCGCTGCTGGACGCCTTTCTCGGCTCTGTGACGGTGCTGGACTTCACCCAGGCCGAGGTGCTGCGCTATCGCGCGATCGTGGAGCAGGCGGGCTTCTCCCGCCGCAAGCTGCTGGACCGAATGATCGCGGCGACGGCGCTGGTGCAGGGGTTGCAGCTGGCGACCTTGAACCCCGGGGATTTTGCGGATGTGGTGGGGTTGGAAATAGTTGATTGGCGATAGGCTGGCTCCCGCGCTGGACCGGCGGGTGGGGGCGTGGCAGCTTGGGTGCGGTATGGGCTGAAGGTGGGTGGGTGTGGCTTATTACATTCAGATTACGATCGGCTCATGGCAAACCGCGTTTGAGTGGGTGCCGGAGCCCCACCCTCGCTACTGGGGAATCCAAGACGAGTTCACCCGTAACGGCACAATCGTGCGGTTTCCCGACGGGCTGGTGCCCGAATTCGCGTTGACAAAGTCCAAGCGAAAGCAGCTCCCCGACTTTATCGTCGTCAATGCAGCGATGTGCATGAGCCAGCGGCTTCGCGACCGTATCGAGATGCTGGAGCCAGGACGGAACCAGTATGTGCCGTTCACACCGCTCGGTCCCGGGCGCGCACCTTACCCAGGGCCCGACGGCGCGCCCATTCGCTACTACATGCTCCATGTGACGGAGCGGATTGACGCGGTTGACCTTGCGCGGAGTGCGCCTTCCCGAATTGTGGCGCCGCCAAAATACAATGTTCAGCCCAAACACGAGAAGGTTGTGGTTCACCGCAGCCGGATCATGGGGCACCACGTTTGGAGCGGCCGCCTCCAATTGCCCGACGACGTCTTCATCTCCGACACACTTGGCGACTGGATCATCGCCAACAAGATGAAGGGTATGGAGATCTATAAAGTCGAGGAGTCCGACGACTAGGGCTGTCCTACGGGGCGGCATTGTGCCAGCGTTCCGGTTTGCTCTTTTCGCTGTCGATACGCTCTGGAAATGCCCCTGTCCTACGGGCGGCGATCCGTGCAACACGCGGGCGTGTGCGCAGGTGCGTGCGCCCGATAGACCGTGAACTTCGTGAACTTTCGCGAGGAGTCGGCCGGCGGCTGAGCCGCCGAGTCCGACTTGGAAGTGATAGAGAAAGAAGAAGAAGAACGCGGCAAAGCCGCGTCGTCGGACGGGTTCTGAGGGCTGAGCCCTCAGCCCCGCCGGCCGGATGAATTGCGAGTCCGTGGATTAGCGCTGCGCGCTAACCACGGCCGCTATTCATCTCCCATCCTCAGCGCCGCGATAAACGCCTCCTGCGGAATATCGACAGACCCATACTGCCGCATCCGCTTCTTGCCTTCCTTCTGCTTGTCCAGCAGCTTGCGCTTCCGGCTGATGTCGCCGCCATAGCATTTGGCCGTCACGTCCTTGCGCAGCGCCGCGATGGTCTCGCGCGCCACCACCTTGCCGCCGATCGCGGCCTGGATCGGGATCTTGAACAGGTGCCTGGGGATCAGGTCCTTCAGCCGCTCGCACATGTGGCGGCCCCGGCCTTCGGCGGCGTCGCGGTGCACGATCATCGACAGCGCGTCCACCTGCTCGCCGTTCACCAGGATGGTCATCTTCACCAGATCGCCCTCGCGGTGGCCGGTCTGGTGATAGTCGAAGCTCGCGTAACCCCGGCTGATGCTCTTCAGCCGGTCGTAGAAGTCGAACACCACTTCGTTGAGCGGCAGTTCATAGACCAGCTGCGCGCGGCCGCCGACATAGGTCAGGTTCTTCTGGATGCCGCGCCGGTCCTGGCACAGCTTCAGGATCGCGCCCAGATGCTCGTCGGGCACATAGATTGTGGCCTCGATCCAGGGCTCCTCGATATGGTCGATCTTCACCGGGTCCGGCATGTCGGCCGGGTTGTGCAGCTCGATCACCTCGCCGCTGGTCAGGTGGATCTTGTACACCACGCTCGGCGCGGTGGTGATGAGGTCCAGGTCATACTCCCGGCTCAACCGCTCCTGGATGATCTCCAGGTGGAGGAGCCCCAGGAAGCCGCAGCGGAAGCCGAAGCCCAGCGCCGCTGACGTCTCCATCTCGAAGCTGAAGGACGCATCGTTCAGCCTCAGCTTGTAGATGCTCTCGCGCAGCTTCTCGAAGTCCGCGGCGTCCGTCGGGAACAGCCCGCAGAACACCACCGGCTGCACCTCCTTGAAGCCCTCAAGCGGCGCATTCGCCGGCCGCTTGGCGTCGGTGATCGTGTCCCCCACGCGCGCCTGCGCGATTTCCTTGATCTGCGCGGTGATGAAGCCGATCTCGCCAGGCCCCAGGTTCGGCAGCTGCTCGATCTTCGGCCGGAAGGCGCCCACCCGGTCAACGAGGTGCGTGGTATCCCCGGCCATGAACTTGATCAGCTGGCCCTTGGTGATCTGCCCGTCGATCACCCGGATCAGGATCACGACACCAAGGTACGGATCGTACCAGCTGTCCACCAGCATCGCCTTCAGCGGCGCGGTGATGTCGCCTTTCGGAGGCGGAATGCGGGTCACGATCGCTTCCAGCACGTCGGCGATTCCGATGCCGGTCTTGGCGCTGGTCAGAACCGCGTTGCTGGCGTCGAGCCCGATGATCTCCTCGATCTCGGCCTTCACCTTCTCGGGCTCGGCGCTGGGCAGGTCCACCTTGTTTATCACCGGCACGATCTCGTGGTCATGCTCGATCGACTGATACACATTGGCCAGCGTCTGCGCTTCCACGCCTTGCGCTGCGTCCACCACCAGCAGCGCGCCTTCGCAGGCGGCCAGGCTGCGGCTGACTTCATAGGCGAAGTCAACATGGCCCGGCGTGTCCATCAGGTTCAGGATATAATCCTTGCCGTCCTTGGCCCGGTAATCCAGGCGCACGGTCTGCGCCTTGATGGTAATGCCGCGCTCCTTCTCGATGTCCATATTGTCCAGCACCTGCTCGCTCATCTCGCGCGCAGTGAGCCCTCCGGTCTGCTGGATCAGCCGGTCTGCAAGGGTGGACTTCCCATGGTCGATATGGGCGATGATCGAGAAGTTGCGGATGCGCGACATATCTGTCGCCGGAAGCGTTGCCATGCCATGCCCCTTGGCAGGCTGCCCCATTGCTTTCAAGTTTCGCTGGCGCCGCAGGGCTTGGCAATGCTGGCGCAGGCGGAATGAATTGCACAATTATAGGTGGTTGCAGGCTATCGAAACAGCTAAGGCGCGCTCGAAGTGCCAGCCCCGAAGGATCTCCCGATGCTTGTCTCCCTGTCCAGAGTTCTCCTTGCAGCCGCCGCAGTTGTGGCCGTTCCGGCCCAGGCCGAAGGCTGGGAGTTCAGCCTGACCCCCTATTTCATGGCCCCCCTGATGGACGGCAAGGCCGCCGTCGGCCCGCTCGACATCAACGTGTCGGCCTCGCCGTCGGACATCTTCAGCAACCTGAACTGGGGTGCGATGGGCTTCCTCGAGGCCAACAACGGCAAGTTCGGCTTCGCAGTCGACCTCACCTACATGAACCTCGAGGCCGACGGTCCAAGGGGCCTGACCACGCTGAGCGGCCACCAGGGCGCCTACACGCCCATGCTGCTCGCCCGGGTCGACAAGAATGCGGAAGTCTATGTCGGCGCCCGCATCAACAGCATCGGCGCCACCATTTCGGGCACCGGCCCGCCCGGCAATCCGCGCAGCGCCGGCCGGACGGAGACCTGGGTCGATCCGCTGATCGGCGTTCGCACCAACTTCCAGCTCAGCCGCACCATCGATCTGACGGTGATGGCCGACATCGGCGGCTTCGGGGTCGCTTCCGACTATGCCGTCCAGGCCTGGCCGTCCTTCGGCTTCCGGCTCGGCAACACGTCCAAGGCCATCCTCGGCTACCGGGCCATCTATGTCAGCTACTCGAACGGCAGCGGAACCGACCGCTTCGTCTATGACGTGCTGACGCACGGCCCGACGCTGGGCGTGCAGTTCCGCTTCTGACGCCGCACCTGTCACTATTTCGAAGGTGTCGGGCGGTCCGCACGGTGGCGCGCCGGGCGAAAAGGGATTAACTGCGGGCAGGTAACCCGGTGTTTCTTGACCCAGGGGTCCAAAGCGCAGTGCCAGACGTCTTTCTGTCCTATACCCACGCAGACCGCGACAAGGCACGGCTGTTTGCCGAGGGTCTGGAGGCTGCCGGGCTGAATGTCTGGTGGGACGTGACGGTCCAGTTGGGCGAGACATTCGATGAGGCAACCGAAACGGCGCTGAGGACTGCGGGTGCAGTTGTCGTGCTGTGGTCGCCGCGGTCGGTTGCCTCGCGCTGGGTCCGGTCGGAAGCCAGTGTTGCGCTGCGGCAGGGAACATTGGTCCCGGCGATGATCGAGTTCTGCGAGCGACCGGTGATGTTCGAGCTCACGCAGACCGCCGACCTCAGCCACTGGCAGGGCGAGCCGGACGACCCGCTGTTCTGCCGGTTGGTTCGCGAAGTGCTGAAGATGATCGGGCGCGACGATGGCAGGGCACCCGAGCCGGCAAGCCGGCTGGCCGCACCGCAATCGGCCCATCCGGATGCGCCGCCTCGCCTGCGCATGCCGCAGGCCCACCAGCTGACGACGCTGCCGCCGAGCGAATTCGCCACCCCGCTGGAGCTTGCGGCAAAGGCCGAGTTTCGCCTGCCGGCAAAGCCGTCGATCGCGGTCATGCCCTTCGCAAGCCTGAGCGGAGAGGACCAGGACTTCTTCGCGGACGGGATGGTGGAGGAAATTTCGACCGTCCTGTCGCGCTTTTCCTCGCTGTTCGTCATCGCCGGGCAGTCCAGCCTGTCCTATCGCGGCACCACCAAGGCGGCACCCGAGATCGCCCGCGAGCTGGGCGTGCGCTATCTGCTGGAAGGCAGCGTCCGCAAGGCCGGCGGCAAGGTGCGGATCTCGGTGAAGCTGGTCGACGCGCTGGTGGGCGAGCTGATCTGGGCCGAGCGCTTCGACGATGCGCTGGAGGATGTGTTCGAGCTGCAGGACCGCATTGCCAATGTGGTGGTCAGCACCATCGATTCGACCATAACCGGCGCCGAGATGCGCCGCTCCGTCGTGCGGCCGACCAATTCGCCCGACGCCTATGAGCTGAGCCTTCGCGCAAACGCCAAGCTCACCCGGTACGACCGCGAGGCGGTTATCGAGGCGCTGGAGTTCGCCGAAAGTGCGGTCGCGCTCGATCCCAACTATGCCTGGGCAGTGGCGACCGCCGGCTTCTGCCACGCGACGCTCGCGCTGAACCATTGGGTGAAGGACAGGGCCGCGGCCATTGCGGCCGGCCTTGCCCATAGCGAGAGGGCTGCCCGGATTGCCGGCGACGACCTGATGGCGCTGACAGTGGCTGCCGGCGCCTTTGCCACCCTGCCCGGTGACATTGCCCGCGCGAGCGCGCTGATCGAGCGGGCGATGAAGCTGAACCCGGAGAAGGCCTTCGTGCTGTTCTGGGGCGGCACCATCGATGTGCAGGCCGGCAATTTCGCCCGTGCGCTCGAGCGGCTCGAAAAGGCTGCCAGGCTCGACCCCCGCTCCATGTACCGGCCCTGGCACCTGCTGAACATCAGCGTCTGCCTGCTTGCACTTGATCGGCATGCGGAGGCCGCGGTTGTTTCGGAAGAAACGACGCGGCTGTTGCCCAACTATCCCGTGCCGCACCTGGTGCGCGGCACGACCTTTGCGCTTGCCGGACGCCACGACGAGGCCCGCGCAGCCCTGGAACTGCTGAAACCCATGGGCGGGGTGGAAGGATGCCGGAACTTTTTCCGCGCACCCGCCCTGCAAGCCAAGCTCGATGCTGCGCTTGCACGCCTTGAGGAACCCATAAATGGTTGAGTTGGCCCTGCAATCTGCCGTTGTGGAGGCGGGCCGCGCTTGCTAGCCTCCGGAGAATTGCGGGGGATGACCATGTGGGTTTGGTGCAGCCGAGGGATATCGCATGATTGGCCGTGGCGTGGCTGATCGCCCGCTTCGCGTGGCGGTGATCGGCGGTGGCTGCGGGGCGATCACGGCAGCGGACTATCTGACGCGCCCCGAGCAGAAGGGCCGCTTCCAGGTCACGGTCTTCCAGGAAGGCTGGCGGCTGGGCGGCAAGGGGGCCTCCGGCCGGGGCCCTTCGGGCCGGATCGAGGAGCATGGGCTGCACATCTGGCTTGGCCATTACGACAACAGTTTCCGCATGATGCGCGACTGCCATGCCGAGCTGGAGGCGGCGGGCAAGGGCCATCTGTTCGGCGACTGGCGCGATGCCTTCCTGCCGGAGCCGGACATCGGGCTGTTCTCTCCGCACGAAAGTGGCGGCTGGCAACGCTGGACGGGCCGCTTCCCGCCGCGCCCGGGCCTTCCCGGCGATCCGCGGCCGC
>JBGTBK010000135.1:0-4193 GCA_041749355.1 Sandaracinobacter sp.
GCGGCCAGCTCGGGCGGAATCCGCACCCGCCCCTGCCCGTCGCTCGCGGCCGCACGGGCAGCCTCAACCCACCCGCTGGTCTTTTCCGCTGCCGGCCATGCCAGCTTCCAGCGCATTGGCCGGTCGGTCGCCGACATGCTGTTCGGCGGGGATTGCCACAACTACGGTCTGCTGGCGGCCGGGCACATCGATCTGGTGATGGAAGAGAATCTCAAGCCCTATGACTGGGCAGCCCTCGTTCCCATCATCCAGGGGGCCGGCGGCACCATCACCGACTGGAAGGGCAAGCCGCTGACGCTGGCGAGCGAAGGCCAGGTGCTGGCAGCCGGCGACCGCCGCGTGCACGCCGAGGCGCTGGAGCGCATCTGACGCCAGGCAGCCGATGGCCGGCGCAGGCCCTCAAGAGTTGCTGATGGCGTGCAGTTCGGCGTGCAGGCTCATCCGGTCCAGTTCCCGCAGGGGCAGGCTCGTGAACAGGCGCACGCGCTGCAGGATCATGCGATAGGTGTCTTCATAGACGGCATAGGTCTCGGCCGGGCTGCCGACGAACAGGGTCGGGTCCGGAATGCTCCAGTGCGCATTCATCGGGTTGCCGGGCCAGGCCGGGCAGGGCTCGCCGGCTGCTTCGTCGCAGACCGTGAAGACGAAGTCGAACTCCGGCGAACCGGGCTTGCGAAACACGTCCCACGGCTTGGGGCCGAGTGCGGAGATGTCGTGGCCAAGCTTGCCAAGAAGGTCGAGCGCGACCGGGTTGGCAGCGCCTGCCGGCCGGGCACCGCCGCTGTAGGCCCTGAAAAGCCCGTCGCCCTCCCGGTTCAGGATGGACTCCGCAAACAGGGACCGCCCGCAATTGCTGTTGCACAGGAACAGAACTTCGAAGGGCGGGTGCTGGACTGTCATTCGGGATCCTCTGGCCTGGTCACTGCGCAAACGGGGATAGAGGCCGAGTGTGACAGGTCGGTGTCAACTTGTCGGGGTGTCAGCGCCCCCCATTGTCCCTTCCCTTCACAGACAGGTTTGCGTCCCAGCCGCTGCACCCTATGTTCAGCGCAACCATCAGGCACGAGGAAGCCGAAACCATGAGCATTGCAACCGACGCCATCGCGCGCGACACCGCCGCCATGCAGGCGCTGCTGAAGACCCAGCGCGACGCCTTCCACGCCGAGCTGCCGGTGCATGGCGCAATCCGCAAGGACCGGCTGACCCGCGCGCTCTCTCTGTTGCTGGACTACAAGGACCGCTTCGTTGCCGCCATGTCCGACGATTTCGGCCATCGCTCGGCCGAAATGAGCCTCGTCACCGACCTGATGGGGTCGGTAAAGCCGCTGAAGCACGCCCTGAAGCATGTGGACCAGTGGATGCAGCCGGAAAAGCGCAAGCTCGACTTCCCGCTCGGCCTTCTGGGGGCAAAGGCCATGGTGGAATGGCAGCCCAAGGGGGTCGTCGGAATCATCTCGCCCTGGAACTTCCCGGTGAACCTCACCTTTGCGCCGCTGTCGAACGTGCTGGCCGCCGGCAACCGGGCGATGATCAAGCCGTCCGAATTCACGCCGGCCACCTCCGAGCTGATGAAGGCGGCCTTTGCGCAATATTTCGACCCCGCCGAAGTGGCGGTGGTCACCGGCGGGCCCGAACTCGGCAAGGCCTTCTCCGAACTCGCCTTCGATCATCTGATCTTCACCGGCGCCACCTCGATCGGGCGGCACGTGATGGCGGCCGCGGCGAAAAACCTGGTTCCCGTCACGCTGGAACTCGGCGGCAAGTCCCCCACCATCATCGGCCGCTCGGCCGATCTCGCCCAGGCAACCGAACGGGTTGCCATGGGCAAGCTGATGAACGCCGGCCAGATCTGCCTTGCGCCCGACTATCTGCTGGTGCCCGAGGAAAAGGAGGCCGAGGTGGTCGAAGGGCTGAAAGCCGCAACCGCCCGCATGTACCCCACCCTGCTCGCCAACGACGACTACACCAGCGTGATCTCCAAGCGCCACCGCGACCGGCTGGAAGCCCATATCGAGGACGCCCGCGCCAAGGGCGCCGAGATCGTGGAGGTGAACCCGGGGAACGAGGATTTCTCCAGGCAGAACACCAACAAGATGCCGCTGACCATAATCCGCAACCCGACCGACGAGATGACGGTGATGCAGGAAGAGATCTTCGGCCCGGTCCTGCCTGTGAAGCGATACAAGACCGTCGACGAAGCGATCGGCTACATCAACGCACACGACCGGCCGCTCGGCCTCTACTGGTTCGGAACCGACCAGACCGAGGAGCGGCGGGTGCTCGACCGCACCGTGTCGGGCGGGGTGACAGTGAACGATGTCGTGTTCCACGTGGCACAGGAAGAGCTGCCGTTCGGCGGGATCGGCCCGGCCGGCATGGGCAACTACCACGGCTTCGACGGCTTCAAGACCTTTAGCCACCCCAAGAGCATCTACCGCCAGCCCAAGATCGACCTCGCAGGCCTCGCCGGCTTCAAGCCACCCTATGGCGAGAAGACGCGGAAGGCGCTGGCCCGCGAACTGAAAGCCTAGGGGCTCGTCAGACCAGCGAAGCCAACTCGGACAAGGCGGGGCTTCACGCGGCGGACACTCTCAGGCGAACGCCGACCGCAGGCCCTGCCCCGCTCGCCCAGTCGGGGTTTGCTTCCAGTGCCATGTCGGCACGCCACCCCTCGGCACCCAGAACCGGGCGGGCCTCGATGTCGGCGGCAGCAGATTCGACCAGCCTGACGCAGGCCAGAACGCCTTCGCTATGGCCCGACAGCAGCAGCTGGAGCACCCAGGACAGGGTCGACTTCTGGTCGGCCAGATGCCGCCCCGTCATCCGGCTGACATCCGGCACCGGCTGCATGGAATGCACCGTGATCCGCAGCACCGGACCCTCGACAGCGAGGCCCGTGCCCAGTTCCACCGGGTGGTGCAACGCCTCGGTCAGGCGCGCTGCCAGCTGCGAAAGGGCTTCGGCTGCGATCATGCGATCTCCTTCTTCAGTTCGGACTTCAGGATCTTGCCGTTCGCGTTGCGCGGCAATGGCTCGCTACGGACATGCACCGCAACCGGCACCTTGAAGCGGGCCAGCCGCTCGGCAACGAAGGCCTGCAGCTCGGCTTCACCGACGCTCAGCCCCGGCTTTGCCGAAACGAAGGCAACCGGCTCCTCGCCCAGCACGGTGTGCGGCCGTCCCACAAGGGCTGCGTCCATCACGGCGGGATGTTCACACAGCACGCCTTCCACCTCCACGCAGTAGATATTCTCCCCACCCCGGATCAGCATGTCCTGGGCCCGGTCGACGATGGTGATGAAGCCTTCCGCGTCGATCCGGGCGAGATCGCCGGTGCGGACCCAGCCGTCGGGAAAGGTCTCGGCCGTCGCTTCGGGCCTGTTCCAGTAGCATTTCACGATGTTCGGCCCGAACCCGTAGAGCTCACCCACCGTGTCGGGCGGAAGAACCCTGCCATCGGGATCGCGCACCTGCACATCGCACACCGCCACTGGCGGGCCGCAGCTGTCGGGGCGGTTCAGATAATCCTCGGCCATGTGGTGACTGAAGGTGGCGCTGGTTTCCGTCATCCCCCAGCCGTTTCCGGGTGCTGCACCGGCCGCCCCGATCTGGCGCACCAGTTCCGGCGCCGACGGCGCGCCGCCATAGGCAATCGCCTCCAGGCTGGAGAGATCGAACTTCGCCCGGTCCGGGTGGGTCAGGATCTGCCAGGCGATCGTCGGCACCCCGCCGGCCGAGGTGATCCGCTCATCCTGGATCAGCCGAAGCGCCTCGCCGGCATCGAACTTGCGCTGCATCACCAGCTTGGCGCCCGCAATCAGCGACGGGTTCAGGACCGCATGGCAGCCGGTTGCGTGGAAAAATGGCACGCTCAGCAGCGTTGCCTTCTGCGGCCCCGCCGGGTCGGGCACAGGCGGCATCTCGCCTCGCCTCAGATAGCTGCGCGCGCCCGAAAAGCCCGACGAAAGGATGTTGCAGCAGATGTTGCGATGGGTGCCAAGCGCACCCTTGGGGCGGCCGGTGGTGCCGCTGGTGTAGAAAATGGTGGCATCATCGTCCGGCCCAAGAAACGGCGCGGGAGTCGGCACATCGGGCAGCGAAGCCCAGCTTCCCGGCGGCCCGATCACGGCCTCCAGCGACAGGTCCCCGCCCCGGCTGACCAGCACATGGGCAAGCGCGGGCAGCGCGCCGCG
>JBGTBK010000136.1:0-4131 GCA_041749355.1 Sandaracinobacter sp.
CGGGCTGCTGGCCCGGTTCGACCCCTTCTTCCCGGCCCTTGCCGGCTCTGGCGACCGCCTTCCGGTCACCGCCCTTCCCTTCAGCCTGCACGGCGTTCGCGCGGATTCTGCAACCGGCCGTGGCAGCGCGATCATCGCGACCGGCGACGGCCAGCAGCTGGTTTATGGCGTCGGCGACACGCTGGCCGAGGGCGTGACACTGGCGGCAATCGCCGCAGACCATGTCGTGCTCGACCGCAGCGGCACGCGCGAAGCGCTCTGGCTCGATTCCGGCAACACCGATACGGTGCAGCGTTTCGATCCCTCCCAGCCAGCGCCAGCGTCGCCGGCCAGCCTTGCCTTTTCCGCCTCTGCCCCTGCCGCGGAGCCGGCCGAATCCGCCCCGCCAGAGCAGCCCGACGCAATCGACCAGTCCCCACCCGCCGGCGTCGTTGTTCAGGGCCGGACCATTCCGGCCGAAGCTGTCGAGCCCGCACCGGGCACAGGCGAATGACGCGCAGCCCGTTCCTGACAGGCGCCATCGCGGCAGCCCTTCTGCTGGGCAGCGCCTCGGCCCCGGCCCTGGCCCAGACCACGGTGAATCTGCGCGACGCCGACATCCGCGCCTTCATCGACGATGTCGCCCGGGTGACCGGTGCAACCTTCGTCATTGACCCGCGCGTCCAGGGCAAGGTCTCGGTGGTTTCGGAAAAGCCGCTTGGTCGGAACCAGTATTTCGAGCTGTTCCTGGCAACGCTCAGGGCCAATGGCTATGTCGCAGTGCCAACCGGCACCGGCCAGTATCGGGTCCAGCCGGCTGAGGCCGGCGCAGGGGCCGGCGGTGCGCGCTATTCCACGGCCGTCATTCCGCTCACCAACATCGACGCCCAGGCAGCTGTCGACTCGCTGCGGCCGGTGCTCAGCCGCAACGGCACGGCCTCGGCAAACCGGGCAGGCAACTCGATCATCATCGCCGACTTTGCCGACAACATCGCCCGCGCCCGGCAGGTGATCCGCGAGATCGACCGCGACCGCTCCACCACCCAGGTCGTCCAGCTGCGCAACGCTGGCGCGCGGGATCTCGCCCAGTCCCTGCAACGGCTGGTGCAGCAGCCGGGCGGCGAAGCTGCCAATTCGGCTACGGCCATCTCGGTGGTTCCGATCGACGCCTCCAATGCGATCGCGATCCGGGGTGAGGCCAGCCAGGTGAAGCGGGTCGCCGGGATCGCACGCGACCTCGACCAGAAGGCAGCCGGCGGGTCGGAATCCCGGGTGATCTTCCTGCAGCATGCCGACGCGGCTGCCGTGATGCCGGTGCTGCAGCAGCTGATGGGGCAGACACCGACCCCGATGCAGACCGGCGGCGGAATCACCGGCCTTGCCGGCACCCCGTTCGGCAACCGGGGCCAGCAGCCCCAGCAGCAGCAGCAGGGGCAACAGGCCGCCCCGACTGCTGCCAATGTGGGGGTCGCAGCCGGCAATAGCCGTCGCCGTGCCATCATCGCCCGCTACGAAGGCGCCAATGCGCTGATCATCGCGGCCCCGCCGGAAATCCAGCGCGAGCTCGGCGAAGTCATCCGCCAGCTCGACACGCGGCGCGCCCAGGTGCAGGTGGAAGCGATCATCGTCGAGATATCCGACACTGCGGCCAAGAAGCTGGGCGTGCAGTTCCTGCTTGCCGGCCGCGATGGCACGGTGCCGCTTGTCTCGTCCAACTTTTCCAATGCATCGCCCAACCTGCTGGCCATTGCTGGCGCGGTCGCAGCGGAAAAAGGGGCCATCGACGGCGTTGCCGCGGATTCCTTCCGCGAGGCGGCCGTCAACAGCCTGCTCGGCACGACCGGCCTCACCTCCGGCCTCGCAAGCCTTGGCGGAAGCACGATCTTCGGCTTCGTCATCAATGCCGTGAAGAGCGACGTGGACAGCAACATCCTCTCCACGCCCTCGATCATGACGCTCGACAACCAGCCGGCCCGAATCCTCGTCGGTCAGGAAATCCCGGTCACCACAGGCGAGGCGCTCGGCAACAATCTCGACAACAGCTTCCGCACGGTGCAGCGCCAGGACGTCGGCATCCAGCTTGCCGTGAAGCCGCAGATCAACGCCGGCGGCACCATCACGCTCACCATCAACCAGGTGGTGTCCTCGATCGCTGCGACGGTTGCCGACCGGGACTTCATCCTGAACAAGCGCGAGCTGGAAACCGCCGTCACGGTGGGCGACGGGCAGATCCTCGCACTCGGCGGCCTGCTCGACGACAATGAGCGCCGCAGCCTCGAGAAGATCCCCATCCTCGGCGACATTCCGGGTCTGGGCGTGTTCTTCCGCTCCAAGTCCAGGTCGCGGGTGAAGACCAACCTGATGATCTTCATCCGGCCGACGGTGGTGCGCACGCAATCGGAGGCCGATGCCGTCACCGCCAACCGGTGGGACAGCGTGCGCGAGCAGCAGGAAGCGCGCGACGGCTATTCCCGGCTCGACGCCATGGCCTGGGATTATCTGCGCACCGCGCCGCCCTACAAGCCGGCGCCCTTCCCGGCCCCTGCCCAGGCCCCTTCTTCGGGATCGCCGGTACCCCCGCAGACCCCGCCCGCAAGGTCGAACTGACGCCATGGGCAGCACGCCCCCCGCATCGGCCGAACAACCGGCACCGCAAGGCAACGGGCAGGCTTCGCTGCGCGGGCCGGCGGCAGTTGCAATCCCCTACAGCTTCGCCCGTGCGAATGGCGTGCTTATGGTTCCGGGCTCCGACCGGCTTGCGGTCCGGCGCGGCGCCAGGCCCGGTGCCATTCTGGAGGCCCGCCGCGTTGCCGGCCGCGCGCTTCTGATCGACTCGCTGTCGGACGAAGCCTTCGACAGGCTGCTCTCCGAAACCTATGCAACCGATGGCCTGTCGGCAGCCGCCGATGCGGCTGCCGCTTCGAACCTTGCAACGCTGGCCCGCGACACCGCGGACCTCCTCGACAACGACGATGCAGCGCCTGTCATCCGTCTCATCAACGCAATCGTCGCCCAGGCCGTGCAGCAGGGCGCATCCGACATCCATCTGGAGCCCCAGGCCGCCGAAACGGCCGCCGAGTCGGGCATGTCGGTGCGCTTCCGTCGCGACGGGGTGATGGAGGAGGTGCTGCGGCTGCCGGCCCAGATCGCCCCGATGCTGGTGTCGCGCGTGAAGGTGATGGCGCGGCTGGACATTGCCGAAAAGCGGCTGCCTCAGGACGGGCGCATCTCGCTGACGCTTGGGACCCGTTCGCTCGATGTACGGGTTTCGACCCTGCCGGCCCGTGGCGGCGAGCGGGTGGTGATGCGAATCCTCGACCAGTCGAGCGTCGGCCTCGAGTTGAAGGACCTCGGCCTCGATGCGGCAACGCTGGGCGCCCTCACCGAGGCTCTGGGTGCGCCCAACGGGATCGTGCTGGTCACCGGCCCGACCGGCGCCGGCAAGACGACAACGCTGTACGCTGCGCTCAAGCTGCTGAACGACGGCAAGCGCAACATCCTGACAGTCGAGGACCCGGTCGAATATGCGGTGGCCGGCGTCGGCCAGACCCAGGTCGACACCCGTGTTGGCCTGACCTTTGCGCAGGGGCTGCGGGCGATCCTTCGGCAGGACCCCGACGTCGTGATGGTCGGCGAAATCCGCGACCGCGAGACCGCCGAGATCGCGGTGCAGGCCGCCCTAACCGGCCACCTGGTGTTGTCCACCGTCCACGCCAATTCGGCCGCCGGCGCGATCACCCGGTTGCGCGACTTCGGGGTGGAGACCTTCCTGATCGCGGCAACGCTGAGGGCTGTCATCGCGCAGCGGCTTGCGCGGCAGGTCTGCCCGGTCTGCGCCTCCGAAGAGCCGCTGCCCCAGCCGCTCGCCCAGCGGCTTGGCCTGACGGCCGGAATGCCGGTTGCCAAGGCCAATGGCTGCCCCAGCTGCCGGCAGACGGGCTTTGCCCGCCGCCGCGGCCTGTTCGAGCTGATCACGACAGACGGTCCGGTTCGCGCCCTCATCAACGAAGGGGCCGGCGAAGGCCGGCCAACAGCATACCTTCTCCTGTGTGTGTACATGCAGATAGGAACTGTCGACCGCTATGCGGAGGCAGGCATCAACCTCAGCATCAGAAGCCCTAACGGACCGAGGTTTGTCTTTGCCTACGTGAT
>JBGTBK010000137.1:0-3262 GCA_041749355.1 Sandaracinobacter sp.
CCCCGGCCTGATCAGGCGATGGCGGTGCGCCGGCGCCGGGCGGCGGCGCCAACGATTCCGAAGCCGGCGATCAGCATCGCCCACGTAGCCGGTTCGGGAACGGCGCCAGCGGCGTCCACATAGGTCCGGAAGCCACGGTCATACGGTCGGTCGATCCAGGAGATACCGCCATCCTGCGAGAATTTCGCTCTACCGCCAGCATAAGCTATGGGGTTCGGCGTCGAGCCATCGTCGGTGATGTCGCCGAAGATCCAGCCATAATTCGTAAGCGGAGCACCCGGCGTGACCGACAACAGTATGGTGAAGAGGTCTCCCTCTGCCTGCTCAAAGCCCAATCCAGAGAGATCGACCGACAAGCTGTTGATACCCACGGCGTCGAAGGCGGCAATGTCGGCTGCTGGAATCTCGACGCTACCGAAAACCTCAAATTCGGCGTCTGTCACCTCACCGCGCCCCAGCGAGACGACCAGCGGGGCGCTTCCGCTACGGCGGCCGAGCTGAAGATCAATCTGGACGAGCTGGCCGGACGTGCCCGCTGTGACGCTCTGCGCAATCTGGACGACAATTTGCTGTGGATAGGGCAGCGGGCCGGCACGGACGCTTGTGGCTCCGAATGGATTTTCGCTGCCCGCAAAGAAGCTGTCTTGATCGAGAACCGCTGCGGCAGCGGACTCGGGAACGGAAACCGCGGCGAGAATGGCCGCAACACCAGTGGCAAGCAACCGCAACGCAGATCCCTTCGTCCAGAACCGGTTCCTACCTTGTGACCGCCGAGCACAAAGCACAACCCGGATAAGGGTTAACGCCACGCCAGCCGCCCGCAGGGTTGGACGGGCTTCAGCCCGCCTTCAGCGAACGCGAGTGCCGCTTGCGCTCGTGCGGGTCGAGATAGAGCTTGCGGATGCGGATCGAGCGCGGGGTCACTTCGACCAGCTCGTCCTCGTCGATGTAGGCGATCGCCTGCTCCAGCGTGAGGCGCTTGGGCGGGCTCAGCCGCAGCGCATCGTCCTTGCCGCTCGCGCGGAAGTTGGTGAGCTGCTTCGACTTGAGCGGGTTGACCTCCAGGTCGTCGCTCTTGGCATTCTCGCCAACCACCATGCCGGCGTAGATCGGCTCGCCCGGCACCACCATCAGTTCGCCGCGCTCTTCCAGATAGCCCAGCGCATAGCCGACGGCCTCGCCGGTCTCGGTGCTGATCAGCACGCCGTTCTGGCGGCCCGCGATCGGGCCCTTCCAGGGGCCGTACTTGTCGAAGATGCGGTTCATGATTCCCGTGCCGCGCGTATCGGACAGGAATTCGCCATGGTATCCGATAAGGCCGCGCGAAGGCGCGCTGAAGGTCAGGCGCACCTTGCCGCCGCCCGAAGGCCGCATGTCGGTCATCTCGGCCTTGCGCATCGCCATCTTCTCGACAACCGTGCCCGACCACTGCTCGTCGACATCGATCACGACGGTTTCATAAGGCTCGGTGCGGTGGCCAGCCTCGTCCTTGCGGAAGATCACGCGCGGACGGCCGATGGACAGTTCGAAACCTTCGCGGCGCATCGTCTCGATCAGAACGCCGAGCTGCAGTTCGCCGCGGCCGGCCACGTCGAACGAATCCTTGTCCTCGCTCTCGGTCACCTGGATCGCGACATTGCCTTCGGATTCGCGGAACAGCCGGTCGCGGATCATCCGGCTGGTGACCTTGGAGCCTTCCTTGCCGGCAAACGGGCTGTCGTTCACCGAAAAGCGCATCGACAGCGTCGGCGGGTCGATCGGCTGCGAGGGCAGCGCCTCGGTGACCGACGGGTCGGCGATGGTGTTGGCAACCGTCGCGACCGTCAGGCCGGCAATCGAGATGATGTCGCCAGCCTGGGCTTCTTCAACCGGCACACGCTCGAGGCCGCGGAAGGCGAGGATCTTGGTCGCCCGGCCTTCTTCCACCGTCTTGCCGTCGCGGTCGATGGCGCGGATCGGCATGTTCAGCTTCAGAGTGCCCTGCGCAATCAGGCCCGTCAGGATACGGCCGACGAACTGGTCGCGGTCCAGCAGGGTCACCAGGAACGCAAAAGGCGCATTGGGGTCCGCCTTCGGCGCCCGGACATGGCTCACGATGGTCTCGAACAGCGGGGCAAGCGTGCCCTCGCGGACATCGGCATCCAGCCCGCAATAGCCGTTACGACCGCTTGCAAACAACACGGGGAAATCCAGCTGCTCGTCATTGGCGCCGAGTGCGACGAACAGGTCGAACACTTCGTCCAGCACTTCCTGCGGGCGGCCATCCGGGCGGTCGATCTTGTTGACGACGACGATGGGGCGCAGGCCCAGCGCCAGCGCCTTCGACGTCACGAACTTGGTCTGCGGCATTGCGCCTTCGGCGGCGTCCACCAGCAGGATCACGCCGTCGACCATCGAGAGGATGCGCTCCACCTCGCCGCCGAAGTCGGCGTGGCCGGGCGTGTCGACGATGTTGATGCGGGTGTGGGTGCCATCGGGGCCGGCCCATTCGACCGAGGTGCACTTGGCAAGGATGGTGATGCCGCGCTCGCGCTCGAGATCGTTCGAATCCATGGCGCGCTCGGCGACACGCTGGTTGTCGCGGAAGGTGCCGGACTGACGGAACAGCTGATCGACGAGGGTGGTCTTGCCGTGATCGACGTGGGCGATGATGGCGATGTTGCGCAATTGCTTGGACACGAACGGGGGTGCTCCGGAAAGGGCTTGAGGCGTTTGGCTGAAGAATGGAGCCAGCGGTCGGCTGGATGCTTGCGCGGCCCATAGCCGTTTTGTCGCGATGCAACAATAGCGGCTGTTGGTGGCGGGCGAGCATTGACTATGCACCAGGCTGGCGGCAACGCTCATGCAGGGTTCAGCCGGGGTCATTAGTCAGGACTCCGATCAGCAAAGGGGATGGCGGAATGGCGCCTGCCGAGGACAGCCAGACGGAAACCGCATTTTCGGGTGCGGCCGGGACGACCGGGACGATATTGGCCGCAGCACGCGAGGCGCTGGGGCGAACGCTGGAGGACATTGCCGACGAAACGCGGGTGCCGCGGCGGCATTTGCGGGCGCTGGAAGCCGATGAGCATGATGCGCTGCCGGCGCTGCCGTATGCGCAAGGGTTTGTGCGGAGCTTTGCACGGGCGGTGAAGCTTGACCCGGAAGCGATGGCCAGCCGGTTCAAGGCCGAGACGAGCAAGCAACCGCATGTGCCGACGCCATCCACGCTGGAGCCGCTGGACGAGCGGCGGCTGCCCGCACAGATCGGAAGAGCACACGT
>JBGTBK010000138.1:0-1911 GCA_041749355.1 Sandaracinobacter sp.
GATCGCCGACCGAGGGCGCCACCCGGTCCGCCAGGCCGAAGGGCGCATCCTTCCAGAGTGCGACGTGCGACCGCGGCTGGATGAGGCCGAGCACCCCGAGCCCGGTCACGAAGGTCGCGCAAAGCTCGACCGTGCGCGCGAGCGTCTTCACCGGCCGGTGACCCCTGCAAGGGCAGTGCCCGACAGCTGGCTTGCCACCTTCTCGTTTGCGCGCAAGACTCGGAGAAAATTGAGACCAGCCAGTTTCTTGAGGTCAGCGTCGGACCAGCCGCGCCGGGCGAGCTCGGCAAACAGCGCCGGATAGGTGGAGACGTCCCCAAGCCCGACCGGCAGGTCGGGAACGCCATCGAAATCGCCGCCTATGCCGACATGGTCGTGGCCGGCGACCTTGGCTGCATGGTCGATATGGTCGGCCACCATCGCAAGCGTGGACACGGGGCGCGGATTGGCCGCATCCCAGGCCTTCATCTTCGCTGCCCCTTCGGCACCTTGGCCGGCAAGCATCTGGTTGGCCTGGCGCCGGGTCTGCCAGTCCGCCCGGGCCTGGTCGATGAAGGCCGGCACGAAAGTGATCATCACCACCCCGCCATTGGATCTCAGGCGCTTCAACACGTCGTCGGGCACGTTGCGGGGGTGGTTGGTAACGGCCTTGGCAGACGAGTGGGAGAAGATGACCGGCGCCCTCGTGATGTCGAGCACGGCGTTCATGACGGCCGGCGAGACGTGGCTGAGATCGACCAGCACGCCCAGCCGGTTCATCTCGGCAATCATGTCGGCGGCACCAGTTGCGATGCCACTGTGCTTGGGATCCGCAGTTGCGCTGTCGAACAGGCGGGTCGGCTGGCTGTGCGACAGGGTCATGGAGCGCACACCCTGGGCATGGGCACGGCGGAGCGTGGGGATGTCGTCGGCGATCTGGTGCGCGCCTTCCATCGCGAGGATGCCGGGGATGCGCCCGGCCTTCCAGGCGCGCTCGGCTTCGTCCGCCGTCGTGACGTTCGCGAAGGCTTCGGGATGGCGCTCGGCGAAACTGCGGGCGATGCGGATCTGCTCGAAAGTCTGCTTCACGGCTTCGTCGGGGGCGAGGCTGGCCGGCACATAGACCGACCAGAGCTGCAGCCCCATCTGCCCCTTGCGCAGAAGCGGGATGGAGGTGTGGCCTGTGGTGACGCCGCCTGTTGCGAACATGCTGGCCGATTTGCCGACAACGGGCTGGGTGAGGTCGGCCTTCAGCGCCCCTTCGACCCCGTGCGCCTGGCGCAGCGCGTAGGGCCAGTCGTTGTGGCCGTCGGCAAGCGGAACGGACTTCAGAACCTTCTCGGCCCGTTGTTCGGGCGAGGGAGCCGCCTGGGCGGCTGTGGTGAGGAGAAGGGCGGCGAGGAGGGCTGAGGTTGTGCGCATCGAGGAGTGATGGAGGCGGGGCAAGCCATGGTCAAGTTCGGCGATAACAGCCATCAATGGCTGCAGATCATATGTGAAGGTGCGCGCTGGAATGCAGGGTTGGAAACTGGAATCGCTGCTTCGTTCGCGGCGGCTGCGGCTGACGCTGGGCCTGCTGCTCGGGGCCGGTGGGCTGTGGGCCTTTTGCACCCTATGTGCTGATGAATGTGGCAACGCAGGCGGCGGTGAATGCGCCGCTGATGCGGGTGTCGGCCCCGGCCGATGGCACGGTCGGCGCGCTGCCGGAAGTCGGTGCCGAGCTCGGCGCGAACCAGCGCCTGAAGCTTGTGGATGTGGCGATCGATGCGGGCGCGTTGGGACAGGCACAGGCGGAGTCGGCACGCGCCGATTCGCTTGCGATCCTGCTTCGCCGGCAGATTGCCGAAATCGAACGCGACGAGGCCCGGCTGCAGGCGCGCGCCGGGGTGTTCGCGACAGCCGCGCAGGCCCATCTGGCCGCCGATGTGACGG
>JBGTBK010000139.1:0-3083 GCA_041749355.1 Sandaracinobacter sp.
GACCGGGCGATCGCCCCGCCCCCCAAGCGCTGCCGGCCGGGCCGCGCTGCCGTCCTCAAGATGCGGGTCCACGATCCGCCCATCGGGCCCGGCCATGTAACTCACCTGCGCCGGGAAGGCGAAGTCCACGCCAAGCTCGGCAAAGCGAGTCACAAGGCCTAGCATCACCGCCTGCCGGGCGTCGAACATGTCCGTCAACTCGCTGCTGTCCACGATGAACACCAGCTCGTAGTCCAGCGCCGAGGCTGCAAACTGGAACAGGTGCGCCCGGTCGAACCGGCACCGCGGCACCGCGCTCACGATTGCGCGCATCTCCGCCGGAATCTGCGCCAGCAGCTCCGGGTCGGTCTGGTAGATCACCTCCACCAGCAGAACGACCCGCCGGTGCGAATAGTCCGCGAAATTGTTGATCTGCTGGTTCAGCAGATTGGCGTTCGACATCACGATGATCTCGCCCGAAAGCGCGCGGAACCGCGTGGTCTTCAGCCCGATATGCTCGACAGTCCCGATGAACCCGCCCTGCCCCACCTGGATCGTGTCGCCGCGCTTGAAGGGCTTGTCCAGCAGGATCGCGAGCGCCGCAAACAGGTCGGAAAAAATGCCCTGCGCAGCCAGGCCGATGGCGATGCCGCCGATCCCCAGGCCCGCCATCAGGCCGGTCACGTTCACACCCAGATTGTCCAGCAGGATGATCGCCGCGATCGACCAGACAACCACATTGATGATCACCGTCAGCACGCCGACTGCCGAGGAGATGCCAGGGTCGGCCGCCTCGCCGCCCGCCTTGCGCTCCACCAGCGCCAGCAGGAACTCACGCACCCAGAAGGCCCCCTGAACGGCGGCCGCCACGGTGAACAGGAAGCCGATCAGGGTCGTCCAGGTGCCGGGCGCCCCGAACATCGCTGCCACCACCCGGGCCGACACCATCACCAGGAAGAAGCTGCGAGTCTTCGAAAGCACCCGCAGCGCAACCCAGCCCCAGGTGCCGAACACCGCCACCCGCGATAGCCGGCTTCGCGCCCGCCCCCGGGCAAGCAGCAGCACCGCATACAGCAGCACACCAAGCCCGACGGCGGTCAGCGCCGAAAGGCTGTCGGCCTTCAGCCACTCATACAGGTCGCGGGTCAGTTCCTCCGCCTGCTCGGGCAGGCCCAGCAGGTCTTCGCCTGCGGTCTTCACAAGATCGGGCGCGGCCGGAGTTTTCGCCGGAGCGGCAGTCTGAACGGAAAAGGATGCCATCGGCGCATCTAGCCGCAGCCCCCTAGCCGAGGCAAATCCACCGCACTATTGCCGAGTGCAATGCCTCTTTTCTCTCTTCCGCCAGAATTCCAGCCCGCCGACGGCCCGGCCCCGATCGCACTCGTCACGGGAGGCGCCCGCCGCATCGGCGAGGCCTTCGTCCGCGCACTCGCCGCTCGCGGCTTCCGCGTCGCGATTCACTGCAACAACAGCCGAACCGATGCCGAAGCGCTGGCAGCCGCGCTCCTGGCGCAGGGCGCGCCCCAGCCAATGGTGGTGCAGGCCGACCTTGCCGACGCAGCCCAGACCCAGGGCCTGTTCGCCCAACTGCCGCAAGCGCCGCGTCTCCTCGTCAACAACGCCTCGCTTTTTGCTGAAGACAGATTGGAAGCCCTCGATCTCGCGCTCTGGCAGCGCCACATGGCCGTCAACCTGCTCGCACCGGTGCTCCTCACCCAGGCCTTCGCTGACCACCTGCCGCAAGGTGTCACCGGCCTCGTCGTGAACATCTCCGATGCCAAGCTCTCCAGCCCCAATCCGGACTTCTTCAGCTACACCATCTCCAAGATGGGGCTCGCCGGTGCCACCGAGATCGCCGCCCGCGCCCTTGCCCCGAAGGTCCGCGTGAACGCGATCGCGCCGGCGGTCACGCTCGTCTCGGGCCCGCAGAGCCGCGCGAATTTCGAACAGGCCCATGTGATGAACGCGCTCCAGCGCGGCGTCGACGTCGCAGACCTTGTCCGCGCCCTTCTCTACCTTGTCGAAACCCCGACCGTCACCGGCCAGACGCTCACGGTCGATGGCGGCCAACGCTTCCTCGCGCTTCCGCGCGACGTCGCCTATATGGTGCCCGAATGACAGTGATTCCCCTTTCAGACAGCCCGCTGGCCGAAGCCCGCCACACGGCGCTCACCCCCCGCACCCACGAAATCCAGCTCGAGGATCTCGTCGTCGAAGCCGACATCGGCTTTCACGATTTCGAGGTCGGGACCCCGCAGCGCCTGCTGGCAACCGTCCGGGTCCGCCTCGATCTTGCCCACTGGCCGCAGGCAGACACCCGCGAAGACAGCTGGAACTATGATTTCATCCGCACCGGTATCCAGCAGCTGGTCGCCGCGCGCCGCTTCAACCTGCAGGAAACGCTGGCCCAGGAAATATTCGACATGGTGGCATGCCGCCCCGGTGTGGTCGGCCTGAGCGTCAGGCTCCGCAAGCCCGACGTCTACCCCGACGCAAAGTCGGTCGGCGTCCTTCTCTCCTCCGACTAGTCCTCAGCCTCCGGCCGGCGGCGCCAGCTTCCGGCCGCAGTCACCGATGGTCCGGCGCGCCAGCGCATAGTCGGCCGCCAACCCTTCGTTTTCTGCCAGCGTCCGCGGCAGCGTATCGGGCATCCCGCAGGCAAGCCCGCGCCACAGCAGCGTGCGGGGCTCCACGGCCCGCGCCCGGTCCACCAGGTCGCCGGTCGCAACCCGAACCTCTGGCTCGGCATCCGGTTGGCGCGACACCAGCAGCGTCAGCGGGCGACCATCCGTCGCATCCAGAAAGAACTGGCTTTCCGACGTTCCGGGCACATCGCCCTCGCTGCGAAAGCCGTCCCGCACACCGGTTACCAGCATGGTCCGCGCTCCCCGCACAAGCGCCTCCGTCAGCACATCACGAACGATGGCCTCGGCGTCCGCGCTCCAGGGCTGCTGCCCGTTCGGCCCCACCAGTTTCAGCGCCTGCACAGATGGGTCCGCCCCCCCACTCAGCGGCTCCGCAAAAACGAGCAACTCGGCCCCCTTGGGAATCGGTGCCCGCCCCCGCGCATCGGCAGGGCCCTGCCAGCGCCACGCGGCTTCGGC
>JBGTBK010000140.1:0-2670 GCA_041749355.1 Sandaracinobacter sp.
AGCCTGGGAGCCGGCGAGCGCTACATGCCGGCCGGGGTGGAGCCGCGCCCCTTGTCGGGGTTCCTGCGCCCGCTGCCGGCCGGTCTCAACCAGCGCGACATGGGGCTGATCAGCGCGATCCGCGAAGGGCTGGACGAGCCCCAGATTGCGGCCCGCCTGGGCTTGCGGGAAGCCAATGTCCGGCTGCAGCTGGCAACGCTGTGCCGGAAGCTGGACGTGCCCGATGTGCCGGCCGCGGTTGCCTGGGCCGAGCGCGAGGGGCTGGCCTGAGGCTAGTTGGCCGCCCGGAGCAGTTCGCGGGCGGTGATCATGCGCATCACCTGGTTGGTGCCTTCGAGGATGGAGTGGACGCGGAGATCCCGCCAGAGCCGCTCGATCGGATAGTCCTGCAGATAGCCATAGCCGCCGTGCAGCTGGAGGGCGCGATCGACGACAGACGAGCCGGTGTCGGTGGCAAGCCGCTTGGCCATTGCGGCAAAGCGGGTCTTGTCGGGCGCGCCTGCGCTGACCTTGGCGGCTGCGAGGTAGAGGAGCGCGCGGGCGGCCTGCAGCTCGGTTTCCATGTCGGCGAGCGTGAACTGGGTTGCCTGGAAGTCGACGATGGCCTTGCCGAACTGGCGGCGCTCGCGGACGTAGCCGATGGTCTCGTCGATGGCGCGCTGGGCGCCACCCAGCGAACAGGCGCCAATATTGAGTCGGCCGCCGTCGAGGCCGGCCATGGCGATCTTGAAGCCCTGGCCTTCTTCGCCGACGCGGTTCTCTACCGGCACGCGGACACCATCGAAATGGACCTGGGCGGTTGGCTGGGAGCGCCAGCCGAGCTTGCGCTCGTTTGCGCCGAAGCTGACGCCGGGCATGTCCTTCTCGATCACCAGACAGCTGATGCCGCCGGCCCCTTCGCCCCCTGTGCGGACCATGGTGACATATAGCTCGTTGACGCCGCCGCCCGAGATGAAGGCCTTGGAGCCGGTGACGACATAATGGTCGCCGTCGCGGATGGCGGTGGTCTTCAGGGCCGCTGCGTCGGAGCCGGAGCCCGGCTCGGTGAGGCAGTAGCTGGAGATGATGTCCATCGGCACGAGGCCGGGGAGATATTTCTGCTTCACCCGTTCGGAGCCGAAGCAGTCGATCATCCAGCTTGCCATGTTGTGGATGGAGATGAAGGCCGAGGTGGAGGGGCAGCCATAGGCCATTGCCTCCATGATGAGCGCGGCTTCAAGGCGGCCGAGGCCGATGCCGCCCGCGCTTTCCGACACATAGATGGCGCCGAAGCCCAGTTCCGCGGCCTTCACGATGGTCTCGCGCGGGAAATGATGCTCCTCGTCCCAGCGGGCGGCGTGGGGCGTGATTTCGGCGGCTGTGAAGCGCTCGGCGGTTTCGCGGATTGCGAGCTGGTCGTCTGTCAGGTCGAACTGGGTCATGCCTTGCTCCTAGCATAGGCGCTTCCGTCGGGAAGGTCGGAAACTTGGCAGGGGCCAGGGAGCGGTGTCGCACGGGCGCTGTTTGCTTGCCTTGACCGCGAAGGGCGTTGGCGCTATGCGGCGCCCTCTTTCCGGTGGCCCCATGGTCTCCGGCGATACCCTGTTTGCAAGGCTGGACCGATGAAGCGCACCTATCAACCCTCGAAGCTCGTTCGCGCCCGCCGCCACGGCTTCCGCTCCCGCATGGCGACCGTTGGCGGTCGCAAGGTGATCGCGCGCCGTCGCGCGCGGGGCCGCAAGGTCCTCTCGGCCTGATTTTGCCGGCCGGTTCGCGTGCCGGCTGAACCCCCGGTTCCTGCTCATCATGCGCCCGTGCCTGATTCGGCCCGGGCGCAATCGGCTGTTTCCGTCGACCGTATCCGGGTGCGGCGGGATTTCCTGGCTGCCAATTCGGGCGTCCGCGTGCCGATGCCGGGCTTCGTGCTGCTGGTGCGGCCGGCAGGCCACCCATCCCCGCGGGTCGGTTTCACGGTTTCGCGCAAGGTCGGCAATGCGGTGGTCCGCAACCGGGCGCGCCGACGGCTGAGGGAAGTGGCCCGGGACCTGATCCCGGTGCATGGGATTGCCGGTGCCGACCATGTGTTCATCGCCCGGGCGCGGCAGCCGGAAGCCCCCTTCGATCAGCTGGGCCGCGAGGTGGAGCAGGCGCTGGGAAAAGCGAAGCGGCGGCTGGAGAAGCAGGCATGAAGCTTACTGAGCTTCCGGCCCGCGCGGTTGCCGGCCTGTTCCGCCTCTGGCAGCTGACCTTCTCGGTGGTGCTGCCGCCAAGCTGCCGCTATTCCCCAAGCTGTTCCCATTACGGCATCGAGGCTCTAAGGCGGCACGGGCTGTTTGCCGGGCTCTGGCTTGCAGCCGCCCGGATTGGCCGGTGCCACCCCTGGGGCGGCTCGGGCCTTGATCCGGTGCCGACCGAATTCCACCTGTTCCGCCGACCCGCGCGCGAACAAGCCGACAGAGAAGTGAGCGCCGACCAGTGACGCAAGAGAACCGCAACCTGATCCTGGCCGTTGTGCTGTCGGCGATCGTGCTGTTCGGCTGGACCTTCCTGGCCGAGCGATTCTTTCCGACTGCGACGCCGGCGCCGGTTTCGACGGAAGAGCCTTCAGCCCCGGCTGGTGCGCCGGCGGCAACGGGTCCGTCGGTGCCTGGTGCTGTTCCCGGCGCCGTGCCGATGGCGGTGCCCGCCGGG
>JBGTBK010000141.1:0-7221 GCA_041749355.1 Sandaracinobacter sp.
ACACGTCCGACGGCGCGGCTTTGCCGCGCTCTTGTCTGCCTTTCTGCCTGACCCAACCGGACTCGGCGGCTTTGCCGACCGCCGGTCCCCCCGCATGGGCTGACCCCGCCGATGAAAGGAAGGAAGGGCGCGTGGCAAAGCCACGCGTGACGTCGGACGGGTTCGTCGGCCTGAAGGCCTCCGCCCCGCCGCCCGGGCTTGCTGCGTCTCGGCGATCAGTGCTGCGCACTGACGCCGTGCGCCTCCAGCCAAAAAAAATCCCCGGCAGGTTGCCCTGCCGGGGAGGTTGTTTCCTTGGGGAGGAACTTTTGCGGGGCGCCCTGCTGCCGGGCACTCCCGGAACTCAATAATTGTAGGCGCGCTCGCCATGCTCGCCGAGATCGAGGCCTTCGCGCTCGACATCCGGGCTGACACGCAGGCCGGTGAGCGCCTTGGCGATCGAGAAGGCGATAGCCGCACCGACTGCCGACCAGGCAATGGCCACCAGAACGGACTTCACCTGGATCCACAGCTGGGCACCAAGCTCATAGTCGTCGCCGGCAGGCCCACCGAGCACTGCGAGCATGGTGAAGGCCGTGCCGACCGAGCCGATGATCCCGCCGATGCCGTGGATGCCGAACACATCCAGGGAGTCATCGAAGCCGAACTTGGGCTTCATCTTCATGACGAAGAGGCAGGCACAGACCGCTGCGACGGCGCCAAGCAGGATAGCACCGAAAGGACCGGAATTGCCGGCAGCCGGGGTAACCGCAACAAGGCCTGCAATTGCGCCCGAGCAGGCACCCAGCAGCGAGCCCGAATGGCCAAGCAGCTTCTCGGTGAGCATCCAGAAGAGCACGCCGGCGGCCGTTGCCGTGAAGGTGTTGATGAGCGCGAGGCCAGCCGAGCCATTTGCTTCGAGTGCGGAGCCGGCATTGAAGCCGAACCAGCCCACCCACAGAAGGCCCGTGCCGATAAGCGTCATCGTCAGCGAGTGCGGCGCCATCAGTTCCTTCTGATAGCCGATCCGCTTGCCCAGGATGAGCGCGCCGACCAGCGCGGAGATGCCCGCGTTGATGTGCACGACAGTGCCGCCCGCGAAGTCGAGAGCGCCCCAGCCGAAGATGAGGCCCGTGGAGGCGTCATCACCGCCCAGATACCAGACCATGTGCGCGATGGGGTAATAGACGATCGTGAGCCAGACGATGGCAAAAACCATCAGGGCCGAAAACTTCATCCGCTCGACAAGCCCGCCGACGACAAGGGCCACCGTGATGGCAGAGAAGGTCATCTGGAAGGCGATGAACACGAATTCCGGGATCACGACGCCATCGGTGAACGTGGCAACGGTGGAGTCGGCGTTCACACCGGCAAGGAAGAACTTGCCTGTCGAGACAAACTGGTTCGCGTCACCGCCAAAGCTGAGGCCATAACCGAAGATGACCCACATGATCATGGCAAGTGCCGAGACCGCAAGGATCTGGGTAAGCACCGACAGCATGTTCTTGGTGCGGACAAGCCCGCCATAGAAGAGCGCAAGGCCGGGAACGATCATCAGCATCACAAGGACGGTGGAGACCATCATCCAGGCCGTGTCGCCCTTGTCGGGAACGGGGGCCGCAGGCGCCGCTTCGGCCACAGTCTCTGTGACGGCTGCAACAGCATCAGCAGTGTCGGCCGCTACAGCGGCAGCCTCCTGCGCCAAAGCCGGATTGGCTGCGGCCACCCCGGCGAGGCCCACGCCCAGGGCGATCTTGCCCCATGGCAGGTGTCGTAGATCCATGAATGACCCCTCCTTGATTTCGGTCCGGCGCATCAAAGCGCGGTTTCGTTGGTTTCGCCGGTGCGGATCCGCACCACGCCGGCCATTTCGAAGATGAAGATCTTGCCGTCGCCGATGGCGCCGGTGTGCCCGGCCTGCTGGATCGCCTCCACAGCCCGCGGTGCAAGTTCGGCGGTCACCGCCACCTCCACCTTCACCTTTGGCACCATGTTCGTGGTGTATTCGGCGCCCCGATAGATCTCGGTCTGGCCCTTCTGGCGACCGAAGCCCTTCACCTCGGTGACAGTCATGCCCGTCACGCCCAGCGCGGTGAGAGCCTCGCGGACGTCGTCGAGCTTGAATGGCTTGATCACGGCGACAATGAGTTTCACGGCTGCCGAACCCCTTCTTGTCTGTGCAGCGGATGGCGCTTGCCTCCGCAACAGAAGGTGGCTGCACAAACTGTGCCAAGTTGCAGCTCTATTGCAGTGCAGCAGTGATTCGTGAAATTCTGCTCAAATTCGCGGCAATGCAGCGTCGGCGGCTATAGCGATGCCTCATTTTCAGGCAAATCCAGCAGAAGTCTCGCCCGCTCCACATCGGCTGCTGGAACCATCAGCCGAATGCCGGGGTATCCGCCGCCCAGCAGGCCCGAAAAGCCGCTGTCGAACAGCTCGGCATCGATCCCTTCAGCCAGCAACCGCCCCTTCAGGATGGCTGCCAGCGGCACGTCGTTCACGGTCAGCAGTTCGACCAGCATGGGCCGTCAGCCGGTTCCGCCGACCGTGAGCCCGTCCACCAGCAGGGTCGGCTGGCCGACCCCGGCAGGAACGGACTGCCCGCCCTTGCCGCAGGTGCCGATGCCCTCGTCCAGCGCCATGTCGTTGCCGATCGCCGAAATGCGCTGCATCACCTCGGGGCCGTTGCCGATCAGCGTCGCGCCCTTCACCGGGGCGCCGATCCTGCCGTCCTCCACCAGATAGGCCTCGGTGCAGCTGAAAACGAACTTGCCCGACACGATGTCGACCTGTCCGCCGCCGAAGCTCTTTGCGAACAGGCCGCGCTTCACGCTGCGCAGGATCTCGCCCGGGTCCTCGGTGCCGCCGGCCATGAAGGTGTTGGTCATGCGCGGCATCGGCGGATGGCGGAAACTCTCGCGGCGGCCATTGCCGGTGGCGGCCACGCCCATCAGCCGGGCGTTCATGCGGTCCTGCATATAGCCGCGCAGATAGCCGTCCTCGATCAGCACGGTCCGCTCGGTCGGCGTCCCCTCGTCGTCCACACTCAGCGAACCGCGACGGTCCTTCAGCGTGCCGTCGTCGATCACCGTCACGCCCGGCGACGCAACGCGCTCTCCCACCCGGCCCGAAAAGGCCGAACTGCCCTTGCGGTTGAAATCGCCCTCCAGCCCGTGGCCGACAGCCTCGTGCAACAGGATTCCGGGCCAGCCGGGCCCAAGCACCACGGGCATCACCCCGGCCGGTGCCGGCACACTGTCGAGGTTCACCAGCGCCTGGGCGAGCGCGAGGTCGATCGCGCGGGTCCATTCGGCCTCGTCGAACAGCCGGTCATAGAGCTGGCGTCCGCCACAGCCCCAGCTGCCCGATTCGCGCCGGCCATTCTTCTCGGTCACGATCCCCACGTTCAGCCTGACGAGCGGACGCACATCCTTCACCCGCACGCCGTCTGCCCGCAAAATCTCCACATGGCTCCAGCTGGCAGCAAGGCTTGCCGTCACCTGCACCACCCGCGGGTCGCGCGCGCGCGCCACCGCATCGATCCGCTCCAGCAGCTTCACCTTGTCGGCAAAGGGAACAGCCGAAAGAGGATCGGCATCGGTGTAGAGCCGCGTGTTGGTGCCCTTTGGCGGCTCGGCGGGCGCAAGGCCGCCATGGCCGGACTTCACAACTGCAATGGTCTCGGCCGCGCGGCGGATCGCCGCGGCTGAAATCTCGTTGGCATGGGCATAGGCGCTCACTTCGCCCACCACGCCCCGAAGGCCAAAGCCGCGCGACTGGTCGAAGCTCGCGGATTTCAGCCGACCGTCGTCGAAGGCAAAACTTTCCGACGCAGCAACCTGCAGGTAAAGCTCCCCATCCTCGAGGCCGTCGAGGGCGGCGGCTGTCAGGCGCTCGGCCTCATGCGGGTCGAGCTCGGCATAGAGAAGACTGTCCATGGCCCTGAAATAGGGGCTCAAGCGCGAAACACCAAAGGCTTAGTGCCGCAGAACCCGCCGCGGCGCGTCAGACCTCAATGATGGTCGCCACCATCGCCTTCAAGCACGAAGCGCCGGTCGCAATAGGGGCAGTCGACATAGCCGCGCTCGTCGATCTGCAGCCAGACCCGCGGGTGGCCAAGCGGCCCTTCGTCGCCGTCGCAGGCAACGCGGCGGCTGTGCACCTTGCGGATCTCGGGCGGGGGGGGCGCGCTCGTCATGAACGGCCCTCTAGCCGCTCGGAAGCCAACCGAAAAGGCCTTCTGAAAGCGAGCTTCACTGCACTGCAACATGAGTGTCGCTGCATCGCAACATTCACAGGGCAGCAGGCACGCTCCTAGCCCGAAACCCCTGTCCATCCGGAGCCTGCCGATGATCCGCTTCCTGCTTCTTGCCGCCACCTCGACCTTCGCCCTCACCCCGGCCGCAGCCCAGCAGTCTGCTGCGATGGACGGCAGCGCAGAGGCCGGTGCCGACGAGATGATCATCGTGACCGCGCAGAAGATCGAACAGCGGCTGGTCGACGTGCCCGTCACGATCACGGCCTTCACCGGCCGCACGCTGCGCGAGCTTGGGGTGGTCCAGTTCGACCAGTTGTCCGCCTTCGTGCCCGGGCTGAACGTGCAGGAACAGTCGCCCAACAACCCGGGCTTCGTGATCCGCGGCATCACGTCGGACAGCGGAAGCTCGCAGGGGTCGCCGGCCGTCACCATCTACCTCAACGGTGTCGACGTCTCGCGCTCGCGCGGCTCCTATTTCGATCTCTACGACCTCGAGCGCGTCGAAGTCGTGAAGGGTCCGCAATCCACCCTGTTCGGAACGGCCGCTGCCGTGGGCGCGGTGTCCGTCATTACCAACAAGCCACAGCCCGGCGTGTCGGGCGAAGTCCGCGCCGGTTTCGGCAACTTCAACCAGCGCAAGGTGGATGGCTATGTGAACCTCGGCAACGACAAGGTCGCCGTTCGCGTTGCCGGCGCCGTGCGGCTTCGCGACGGGGTGGTCGAGAACATCGCCGGGCGCCCGGGCTCGCAAACCCCCAATGGCCCGGAGATCGACGATCTGAACGGCCAGGGCCAGTATGGGGCGCGCGTCTCCGTTCGCTTCACGCCCGACGATCTGATGACGGTCGACCTGGTTGCGACCTACGACGGCCAGCGCGCGCCCGGCACCTCGTTCAAGAGCGGCACCTTCGCCCCAACCGGCGGCGACACTTCGCCCTACAGCTTTGCCGAGGTTTCCGGTTCGCCGTTCAGCAAGGAGGTGCTCGGCGAAGACCAGCCGACCCTCAAGCGCAACGTCTACGACGTGAACCTCACCGCCAACTACGCTCCGCAAGGGCCCTGGAGCGTCACCGGAATCGCGGCCTACCGCAATTTCGACAGCAACGAGGTGTTCGACGCCGACGGCACCCAGGCCTGGTATCTGGAGTTCGGCGAGGATGCCCGCGGCGAACAGATCAACATGGAAGGCCGGGTCAACTACACCAGCGACAAGTTCCGCGCCTTTGCCGGCGCCAACTATTTCTGGGAGACCGGCTTCCAGCGCGTGCCCTTCAGCTCGGAAGAAGGCATCTTCCTGCAGTGCGCTGCAAGGCTGGTCCCTGGCCTGCCGTGCATCGACAACGCAACCGGAGTTGTGTCCGCAGCCCAGACCACGGCCATCCTCACGGGAGGCGCCGCAACCGTTCTGCCCTATTCGGCCGTGCTGTTCACCAACTCGGCCGAGATCGAAACCGTCAGCCTGTTCGCCGACGCCACCTTCATTCCCATTCCCGAACTCGAAATCAACCTCGGCGGCCGCTGGCTGACCGAGGAGCGCAAGAGCGGCTTTTCCTCGAACATCCCGAACGCTGTCCTCACCGGCGGCCCGCTGATATCGGGCGGCGTGGACACGAACGGCCAGGTCCTGCGCGGCGAGGGCAGGTTCAACGCCTTCCTGCCGCGCGCCAACATCCTGTTCCGGGCGACCGACAATCTGAACCTCTATGCCACCTACTCGCGCGGCCGCCGTTCGCCGGTGGTGCAGGTGACCGCCGCGCGCGTCGCCGGCCAGGTGGTTCCGAACGAGCGGGTCTTCCCGGCCGAGATTCTCGACAATTTCGAGATCGGCCTGAAGGGCGGCTTTGCCGGGGTCAACTTCACGCTGGGCGCCTATCTGATGAAGTACAAGGACTTCCAGATCTCCGTTCCGCAGCAGGGCCTGCCGGCGCGGATCGAGAATGCGGATGCCACCAATAAGGGCATCGAGGCCGAAGTCAGCGCCGTGCTCAGCCCCAACATAATGGTCTTTGCCAATGGCTCCTACATCAACGCACGCGTCAACGACGATGCCGACTTCGGCAATTTCGCCGGAGACCGCTTCCGTCTGCAGCCGGAATGGCAGGGTGCAATCGGCGGCATCTTCAGCCTTCCGCTTTCGGAAGGCATCGAACTGTTCGTGACACCGACCGTTACCCACCGCTCCTCGATCTTCTTCGAGCTTCCGAACAACCCCGTAACCTCGCAAGGGCCCGTCACATTGGCGAACCTGCGCGGCGGCATTCGCCACCCCGACGGCCGCTGGGAAGTGCTGGGCTATGCCACCAACCTGTTCGACAAGGAGTATCTGCTCGACGCCGGCAACACCGGCGGCGCGTTCGGCATCCCCACTTTCATCCGGGGACTGCCGCGCCTGTTCGGGGTGGAAGCCGTGTTCCGCTTCTAGGCACTGGCAGCAGTCGGGCGGAGTGCAATGCGCCATTCGTCGACGCCGGTCCGCGGTTCGTCGAAGCGGATGGCAGCCGCCGAAGCGCAAGGCGTGCCTGTCGAGCGCGGCGCGACCGGCGGCACGGGCATCGGCATAGCAGGGTCATGGTGCTGCCGGGGCTTCCACCCCCTCTCTAGGAGGCCCTGGCAGCATCCACCGAACAGGAGACCCCCGATGCTCGCCCATTCCCAGACCCGTCTGTCCCGCACCCGCACCCTCATGCCGATTGCCCTGCTCGCCGCTGTCGCGGTGACCTGCCTGCAAGGTGCTGCCTTTGCCGCCGTGCCGATGGAGCCGACCCAGCGCACGGTTTCGCTCCAGGTGGCAGGGCTGAACCTATCGAACCCAGCCGATGTGCAGAGGCTCGACGCCCGGATCCGCGCTGCCGCCCGCACGGTGTGCAGCCCCCAAAGCAATCGCGACCTGCGTGCGATGGTTGACCGCCCGGCCTGCGAGGCAACCGCCATCAGCCGCGCCACGGTCAAGCGAGACCTGCTCGTCGCCCGCGCCCAGGCCGAAC
>JBGTBK010000142.1:0-3793 GCA_041749355.1 Sandaracinobacter sp.
CTCAGGCGCATGCTCGACGTGCGCATGAAAACCGACCCGATCGCGCGCGCCCGCACGCCCGACGAAGTGCCGCTTGCAACCGCAGTCGGCCTTCTGGTCCGCGAGCGGCTGACCGGCGACGCGATTCCGCCAAGCGCTGCCAACGGCGTGGACATGGTGCGCGCCCGCATGGAAGATGTGGCCGGCGCCCATCTCGATGCGCTCGAGGCGAACATCGACGACCAGGCGGCCTTTGCCGACGCCTTTGTCCGCGTGCTGCATGATCTCGGCCTTGCCGACGACCCCGACGCGCCTGCCGAGGACGAGCAATCGCAGGAGGAGCAGGAGGAAGAGCAGGACAGCTCCGGCGAGGACGAGGGCGACGAGGAAGCGCAATCCTCCAGCGCCGACCAGTCGGTCGAGACCCGCTCCGAGGAGCAGCAGGGCGACGCCGAGGATGGCGAAACCCGCGAAGTCGAAATGGAGACCGACATGGTCTCCGACGCCGAGCTTGGCGAGGAAGGCGAGGAGGGCATGATGCCCTGGCGCCCGAACCTGCCCGACAGCAAGCTCCCGCCCGACTTCGCCTACCGTGCCTACACGACCGAGAATGACGAAGTGGTGACCGCCGAGGAACTGTGCGAGGCCGAGGAGCTGGCCCGCCTGCGCGGCTATCTCGACCAGCAGCTCGTCACCCTGCAGAGCGCGGTGACCAAGCTCGCCAACCGCCTCCAGCGCCGCCTGATGGCGCAGCAGAACCGCAGCTGGGATTTCGACCAGGAGGAAGGCCTGCTCGACAGCGCCCGCCTCACCCGCGTCGTCGTCCAGCCCGACCATGCGCTCAGCTACAAGATCGAGCGCGACACCGATTTCCGCGACACGGTCGTCACGCTGCTGATCGACAATTCGGGCTCGATGCGCGGCCGGCCCATCTCGATCGCGGCCATTTCCGCCGACATCCTCGCCCGCACGCTCGAGCGTTGCGCGGTGAAGACCGAGATTCTCGGCTTCACCACCCGCGCCTGGAAGGGCGGCCAGTCGCGCGAGAAGTGGCTTGCCGGCGGCCGGCCCCCCAAGCCGGGCCGGCTGAACGATCTCCGCCACATCATCTACAAGCAGGCCGACGCCCCCTGGCGCCGCGCGCGCCGCAACCTCGGGCTCATGATGCGCGAGGGGCTGCTGAAGGAAAACATCGACGGCGAAGCGCTGCTCTGGGCGCACAACCGGCTGATGGCCCGCTCCGAGGACCGCCGCATCCTGATGGTGATTTCCGACGGCGCGCCGGTCGACGACAGCACCCTGTCTGTGAACTCCGGCAACTATCTCGAGCGCCACCTGCGGCAGGTGATCGGCTGGATCGAGGCCAAGAGCCCGGTCGAGCTGATCGCAATCGGCATCGGCCACGACGTGACGCGCTATTACAGCCGCGCCGTCACCATCATGGACGCCGAACAGCTTGGCGGCGCGATCGTGGACCAGCTCGCAGGGCTGTTTGACGAGGACAAGGCCAAGGGCGGCCGGCGCTAGCCCGTTCGTCGCGTCTAACTTGCGAATCTCTCGCAACAAGGCTAACCCCGGCACGTGTCTCGCACCTCCACACAGAAATATGCCTTCTGGGCCATCCTCTCGGTCCCGGCTCTGCTGTGGCTGGCCCAGGCGCGCGGCATGGACCCGTATGACTGGGAAGAGCTCCTCCACCCGACCGGCGAACTCTCCGCCCGCCTGCTGATCGTCGCGCTTGCGCTCACCCCGCTGGTGCAACTCCTTCCCGGCGCCCGGCCGCTGCGATGGCTGATCCGCAACCGCCGCGCCATCGGCGTCGCCGCCTTCGGCTATGCCGCGCTCCACACCGGCCTCTATCTGGGCGCCATGGGCAGTCTCGACGACATCCTCGCCGAGGCGCTGGCAATCGGCATCTGGCCCGGCTGGGCGGCGTTTGCGCTGATGCTCCCGCTGGCGCTCACCTCGAACGACGCCGCCATGCGCGCGCTGAAGGCCGGCTGGAAGCGCCTCCAGCGCCTCGCCTATCCGGCAGCCCTCCTCACCCTGGTTCACTGGGTCTTCATCCACAACAATGTCTGGGTGGCGGCTGCCCATTTCGCGCCGCTCGCCGCCCTCGAACTCTGGCGCCTGTCGCGCCGCTTCACGCCAACGAAAGGACTGTCCACATGAAGCTTCTCATCCCCGCGCTGCTGCTCGCCGCCCTCGCAGCCCCCGCATCGGCCACCGGTGCCTACACCTGCACCACCCCCAAGGCCCAGTGGAAGACCACCGAGGCACTGACCGCCGAGCTGACAAAGCAGGGCTGGCAGGTGCGCAAGGCCAAGGTCGATGGCGGCTGCTACGAAGTCTATGGCACCACGCCTGAAGGCGACCGGGTGGAGGCCTATTTCGATCCCGCCAGCTTCGAGAAGCTTTACGTCAGCCGCCGCGGCGAAGTGCTCTACAAGAAGCCCTGATCAGGCCGTTTCGCCCGAGGTTGTTTCACGAAGGAACAGCAGCAGCCGGGCCGTCACTGCGGCGGCCCGTTCCTGCTGCACCCAATGCCCCGCGCCCGGCACCAGCTCGGTGCCCCGCCAGTCGGCCCCGGCCCGCAGGCCCATTGCGTCCAGCGCGCCGGGGTTCTGGTGGATGCCCCAGTCCCGGTCCCCGGCCAGGAACATCGCGGGCCCCTCGATCCGCCGCCCGGCAAACAGGTCGAAATCGGCCTGGAACCGCCCACAGCTGATCGCCCGATACCAGAGCAGCCCGCCGCCGAAGCCGGTGCGGCCATATTCGCCGGCATAGACGGCAAGCTCTTCGTCGCTCAGCCAGTGCGGTGCGGTCTCGGGCAGATGCGGCGCAACCGTTGCCGCCATCCCAAGCCCGGCGGGCATCACATAATAGTCCGGCAACTTCGCCAGCTCGTCCGCCGTCCAGCCGGCAAGCGCGGAGGGCCGGTTCGCCGCCCAATCCCCGCTCTTCACATGGTAATAGGCCCGCAGAAAGGCAGCCAGGCCCTGCGGCGGGGCATCCATCTCGGCAGCCGCCGCGTCGGTGGAGTAATAGAGCTGGTAATGCTTGCGCCCCAGCGCCGACAGCCCCGCCACCCAGTCGGCAGCCGGGCGGGCAGGGATGGGTGGCCACGGCGCAGCACCCGGGAAGGGCGCGCTCATCAGCACACAGCGCGCAAACAGGTCCGGCCGGGCAAGCGCTGCCCAGGCTGCCACCGGCGAGCCGAAATCATGCCCCACCACGCAATGCACCCGTTCGTGGCCCAGAGCCGCCACCAGCGCCATTGCATCGCGCACAAGGTTCAGGATGCGGAACTGCTCCAGCCGGCTCCGGTCCTCGCCGGTCGTCAGCCCATAGCCGCGCTGGTCGGGCGCCACCACGTGAAAGCCGGCGGCCGCCAGTGGCGCGATCTGGTTGCGCCAGCTGTAGGCAAGCTCCGGAAAGCCGTGCAGCAGCAGAACCAAGGGGTGCGCCGGGTCACCCGCCTCCAGCACATGCATGGAAAGGCCATTGACGCCGTCGACCCTGCGGCTGCGAATGCCGGGGGGCAGGGGGTAGGGTGCAGTCATGATCAGGCCTCCGCCACCAGCGCCAGAAGATCGTCGCCAAAGCGGTCCAGCTTGGCCGCCCCGATTCCGGGCACACCGGCAAGCTCGGCACGGCTTGCAGGGCGCGCGGCCGCAATCGCCTTCAAGGCGCTGTCGTGCAGCACCACGAAGGCCGGCACATCTTCCTTCTCGGCCCGCGCCCGGCGCCAGGCACGCAGGGCCTCGAACAGACCTTCGTCGGCGGTGTCCAGCGTGGCCGATGCCCGTTCCCG
>JBGTBK010000143.1:0-5225 GCA_041749355.1 Sandaracinobacter sp.
CGATCCCGGCGGCGCCGTCGACGAAGGTCAGCTTGCGGGGTGCTGCCGCCGCCAGCTCGTCGGCCACCAGCGGAAAATGGGTGCAGGCCAGCACAACCATGTCCATTGCGTCCCCGCCCGGCTGGGAGAGCAAGCCGTCGAGCGCAGCCACATACACCGCAGGGTCCACCGGCTCGCCGCGCAGCTTCGCCTCGGCGGCTGCCACCAGCGGGGCAGAGCCGTGCTTCAGCACGGTGCAGTCAGCGGCAAAGCGCGCCGACAGGTCTGTCACATAGGGCTGGCGGACCGTCGCCTCGGTGCCCAGCACGCCGATCACCCGCGTCTGCGACTGTTCGGCGGCCGGCTTGATGGCGGGAACCGTGCCGACCACGGGCACGGCCAGCACGGGCCGCACATAGCCCAGCGCGATGGTCGACGCCGTGTTGCAGGCAATCACGATCAGGCAGGGCTGGATGCGTTCCGCCAGCCGCCCCAGCAGCCCGGCAACGCGGGCCGAAACCTCGGCTTCGCCCTTGGTGCCATAGGGGTATCCCGCCGAATCCGCGCAATAGACAAGCGGGGCATCCGGCAGCCGGGCCGAGACCTCGCGCAGCACGCTGAGCCCGCCGACACCGGAGTCGAGGAACAGGATCGGGCCGGGGTTCATACCGGACAGCCGATAGAGACCCTTGCGCGAAGCGCCAAGCCTCAGGCGATCCGCTCCTTCACATAGCGGCCCGGCGCGTCCTCGATTGCCTTGAACCCCTTGGCCTTGCCGGGAACGCGCGCCTTCACATGGGCGCCCGAGCGCGGCTCAAGCCACTTCAGCCAGTCGGGCCACCAGCTGCCCTTGGTCTCGTGGGCGGCCGCCTGGAATTCCGCCAGCGTGGCGGGCGTCTCCATGCCGTCGGGCAGGGTCCAGTGCTGGTATTTCCCCGAGCTCGGCGGGTTCACCACGCCGGCAATGTGGCCCGAGCCCGCCAGCATGAAGCGGTGCTCGCCCGAAAAGGCCTTGGTCAGCTTGAAGCAGCTTGACCTTGGCGCGATATGGTCGTCGCGCCCGGCCTGGATATAGGCCGGGGTCTCAACCTGCTTCAGGTCGATGGGCACGCCTTTCACGGTGATCCCGCCGGGCTGAATCAGCAGATTGTCGCGATAGAGCCCGCCCACATAGTCGCGCATGAAGCGGCCGGGCACGTTGGTGGGATCGGAGTTCCAGTAGAGCAGGTCGAAGGGAACATAATCCTTCCCCTTCAGATAGTTGTTCACCACATAGTTCCACATCAGGTCGGTCGGGCGAAGCAGGTTGAAGGTGGTCGCAAGCCAGCGCCCGTCGAGATAGCCCTGCTGCTCGGTCAGCGTGTCAATCGTCTCCAGCGTTGGCTCGTTCACGAAGTTCAACAGGTCGCCGGCCTCGGTGAAATCGACCTGGGCTGTGAAGAAGGTCGCGCTGCGAACCTTCTCGGCCTGGCCCGTGGCCGCCATATAGGCAAGCGTCGCCGACAGCACCGTGCCCGCCACGCAGTAGCCGATCACATGCGTCGCCGGCGCGCCTGTCGCTTCCAGCACCAGGTCGATCGCCTTCAGCTCGCCGTCGACAGCATAATCCTCGAACCCGACATCCTTCAGCGCCTCGGACCCTTGCGCCCAGCTGATCACGAACACCGAAAAGCCCTGTTCCACCGCCCAGCGAATGAAGCTCTTCTGCGGGGTGAGATCGAGAATGTAGAATTTGTTGATCCACGGCGGCATGATCAGCAACGGGATCTCGAACACCTTCTCGGTCGTCGGCTGGTAGTGGATCAGCTGGAACAGCGGCCCTTCCCAGATCACCTTGCCGGGCGTCGCCGCCACGTTCACGCCCACCTCGAAGGCACTTTCGTCGGTCATCGTCAGCTTGCCGCGCTTCAGGTCCTCCAGCATGTTGGAGACGCCGGCGATCAGGCTTTCGCCGTTGGTTGCCTGGGCTTCGGCCATCACCTCAGGGTTCAGCGCCGCGAAGTTCGCCGGGCTCATCGCGTCGACGAACTGCTTGGCCTGAAAGGCCATCGCCTTGCGCTCCTCGTCGCCGAGCCCGGGAAAGGCGTTCACCCCTTCGGCGATATAGTGGCTCGCCAGCAGATAGCTGCGGCGCACGAGGTCGTAGATGGGCGCGGCCCCCCAGGCCTCGCCTGCAAAGCGCTTGTCGGTCACCTGCGCTGCTTCGGGCAGCGTGTCGGTCCGGCCGCTGAACATGCCGGCCCACAGCTGCATCGCGTCGGTCCAGTAATCGCCCGTCATCCTCACCAGCTTCGGCGTGTCGGCGGCGGCAATGGCCTTGGCCCAGTCGCCCCACATCTCCATCATCGTCAGCGGCGCATCCGCCTCGGGCGGGCGCATCGCCAGCTTGGCTGCGTCGCCGGTCCAGAACTCCAGCATCATCTGCTGGGCCTTGCCGGCAACCTCGGTCATCCGCTCGAACTGCTCCACCGCGTCCGGCGTGCGCGCTGCCCCGCTGTCGCCAGCGTCCGGTTTGTCCTTGCCCATGACGTCTCCCTCTTGGGGGCCAGATTGGCCTCATGAGCAGGCCTGCGCAAGCATCACCTGCCGGCAATGCCCATGCCATCTTGGCAAATGCGCCGCTTGCGGTTTACGCTTGGCCGCCGGTCAGGGGACTCGGCACAGCACTGAAAGGCATGGTCATGGTCAGCAAGATTGCCCTCGGCGTGTTCGCCGGCGCAGCCCTCTCCTTCGCAGGCGTTGCCAGCGCACAGGCGGCGCCCCCCACCAACGAGGCAACCGGCCTCCCCTATTGCAGCGCCAAGGTGAAGGACCGCTGCGTGCAGAAGTCCGACCTGAAGGCCCAGAAGGCAGCAGCAAAGGCCGGCTGAGCCGCTCCACCCGGGGCGGCCAAGCCCCGGGTTCGCAGCATCTCGACAGATGAAGGCGGGCTCCGGGGAAACCCGGGCTCGCCTTTTTCGTTTTTCCGGGCCAAGGAAACAGGGCCCCAACGTTGATGGAACCCCCGATGGACGAAGACTTCTACCGCATGAAGCGCCTGCCGCCCTATGTGATCGCGGAAGTGAACGCCATGCGCGCAGAAGCTAGGGCCCGCGGCGAGGACATCATCGACCTCGGCATGGGCAACCCCGATCTGCCGCCGCCGCCCCACGTCATCGAAAAGCTCTGCGAAGTGGCCATGAAGCCCGACGCGCACGGCTATTCCGCCTCCAAGGGCATCCCGGGCCTGCGCCGCGCCCAGGCCAACTATTATGCGCGCCGCTTCGGCGTGGACGTCGACCCCGAAACCGAAGTCGTCGTCACCATGGGCTCCAAGGAAGGCCTCGCCAGCCTGGCCACCGCCATCACCGCGCCCGGCGACGTGGTGCTGGCCCCCAACCCCAGCTACCCCATCCACACCTTCGGCTTCATCCTGGCCGGCGCCACCATCCGCGCCGTGCCCACCACGCCCGACGAACGCTATTTCGAAAGCCTCGACCGCGCGATGAAGTTCACCGTGCCCAGGCCCTCCATCCTGGTCGTGAACTACCCCTCCAACCCCACCGCCGAGACCGTGGAACTCCCCTTCTACGAACGGCTCGTCGCCTGGGCGCGCGAAAACAAGGTCTGGATCCTCTCCGACCTCGCCTATTCCGAGCTCTGGTTCGACGGCAAACCCACCCGCTCCATCCTCGAAGTGCCCGGCGCGAAAGACGTCGCGATCGAGTTCACCTCACTCTCCAAAACCTACTCCATGGCCGGCTGGCGCGTCGGCTTTGCCGTCGGCAACAAGAAACTGATCGCCGCCATGACGCGGGTGAAATCCTACCTCGACTACGGCGCCTTCACCCCCATCCAGGCCGCCGCCTGCGCAGCCCTCAACGGCCCACAAGACATCGTCGAAGCCAACCGCGCCCTCTACCACAAACGCCGCGACGTGCTGGTCGAAAGCTTCGGCCGCGCCGGCTGGGACATCCCGCCCCCACGCGCCTCCATGTTCGCCTGGGCCCCCCTGCCCCCCGCCCTCACCCACCTCGGCAGCCTCGAATTCTCCAAACAACTCCTCACCCACGCCGGCGTCGCCGTCGCACCCGGCGTCGGCTACGGCGAAGAAGGCGAAGGCTTCGTCCGCATCGCGATGGTCGAAAACGAACAACGGCTGAGACAAGCCGCCCGCAACGTGAAACGCTACCTGCAGAGCATGGGCGTCAACACGCCGAGCCAGGCTAGCGTCTGAGGGGAGTTTCGCAGGGGCGCTGCCCCTGCACCCCGGCAGGGAAATGATTTCCCTGCACCCTCGAAGTTTGAAAGTGGCTCACCCACCCTGTCACCCCGGGCTTGCCTGCCCCCGCGCAGGCGGGGGACCCGGGGTCCAGCTCTGATTGCGCCTGCGGCGCGGATGAACGTCCGAGTTGGGGTGGAAAGCGGTCATTTACGCGAACAGATGCGGAAAGTGTTCCCTGTCCCACTCGTCCGGGCGAAACAGGATCTTTCCATACTCTATGATCTTGTCGGACCTATCGTATGGTTTCGATTTGAGCTCAACCTCTGCACCTTCATGTACCATGAGGTGAAAATGATCATGCCGGCGATCCAACTTCTGAAGCTCCTGAACGAGCTTCTCCCGGCCCGCCTCGTTAAGGAATATCTCAAGCAAACCATCAGCGTTGACGCTAATTGTGATGCGCGGTTCCAACCTGCTCTCCTATCGTCCTGACCCTAGCTTCGCTTCAGTTTTGAATGTCTGCAATTGGGGCGAAAGCTGCCTGGCCCCAAAACAAACCGGCATGCTGAAAGCATGGCGACATCTGCCCCCGCCCAAACTCCGTGGGTGCAGGGCATTCAATGCCCTGCCGGGTTCCAAGGGCAGAGCCCTTGGGCGCAGCATCGAACCAGCCGCCTCAGCCGCCGGGTGGTGCCGCGGGCTCCGGCTCGTCCAGCTTCCACTCCATCGGCAGGATGGCGTGGTCCTCCACCGGCACGCCCTTGCGCAGGGCCGGGCGGAAGCGGAAGCGCTGGGTGGCGATGGCGCAGCTTTGCGCGTCCAGCTCTGCATGGCCCGACGAGCGGTGGATGGCGCATTTGGAGATCCGGCCGTCGGGGCCGACGGTGATTGCCATCTGCACCTCGCCCTCCAGGGCGAAGCGCTTCGCCTTGGGCGGATAGTCGCTGTCTGACGTGGCGAAGGTTTCCGGGATGGGCTGGACGCGGACGTCGGGCAGGGCCGGCAGGGCGGTGGGCGCCTGCTGCGCCGATGCGGGCGCGCC
>JBGTBK010000144.1:0-7933 GCA_041749355.1 Sandaracinobacter sp.
AGAGGGGCTGTCTGTCGTACCCGTGCCACCCGCTCCACTTGCAAGCCGGCGGCCCGCAAGGCCTCCACCGCCGCTTCCAGCACCTGTTCCGGCCGCCCGTGAACCCCATGTGGCATATTGCTGCCGAGCCCCAGAACCACCCGCTGTGGCGCCCCCGCCCGTCCCTTGCTACGAGACAACATGAACACTCCGCCCGAACCCGCTTCCGATTGCCCGCTCTGCCCCCGGCTCGCAAGCCACCGCGATGCGCTTCGCATCCAGCATCCAGGCTGGCACAATGCTCCCGTCCCGGGATTCGGGGACCCGGACGCCAGGCTCGCCATTGTTGGCCTTGCGCCCGGTGTGTCGGGAGCAAATCGCACGGGCCGTCCTTTCACCGGCGACCATGCCGGCACCCTGCTTTACGATACGCTCGCAAAACTCGGCCTCACCAGCGGCCTCTATGCCGCTGACCCACATGATGGCCTTGTCCTGCATGGCGTTTTCATCACCAATGCCGTGCGCTGCGTGCCGCCGCAGAACAAGCCCCTTCCCGCCGAAATTCACAGCTGCCGCCCCTTCCTCGTTGCCGGACTGAAAGCCATGCCCCATCTGACCACTGTCGTTGCGCTGGGCGCCATCGCGCACCAGTCCGCTGTCAAGGCTTTGGGCGGAAAGCTGCCGAAGGCCCCCTTTGCCCACGGCGCCATCCACCTGCTACACACCGGATATACGATCGTTGACAGCTACCATTGCTCCCGCCTCAATACCAACACCGGTCGGCTGACCGCCGCCATGTTCGAAGCGGTGCTGGCACAGGCGCAGAACCTGTCGCAAAGGGCAAGCGCGCAGCGATGAACCGTCTGCCCGGCCAACTGCCCTCTTTCGGAAGCCCGTAGGCACGGCTACCATCCAGATACGCACAAAGGGCTTCCCGACCATGTTCAAGACCCACTGCTTCGTAATCGCAGTCGCTGTCTTCGCCTCTGCGGCGCCGGCTGAACCGGCGCCTGAGCTGCGCTTGTTCCGCGAGCGGAACTTCGGGGGAGTGGCCATGCTTCTGAGCGAGGCCAATTCCAACATGAATTTTTCGCCTCGCTCGGCGAAGCCCGGCGCGGGCGGCGCGTGGATGCTGTGCCCGCGCGCCTTTTTTGGCGGCCAGTGCATCCGGATTGACAAGGACACAAGCAGTTTAAGTCTGCCCCGTGCCTTCAGCGGTACCGTCAAATCCGCCCGACCTGTCGCCAGCGCGGCACCAGTCGAGGCCAAGAAGGCCGGCGAAGACGAAAAGGACATACCTCAGCGCTGACAGGACCATGAGGACGCCCCGTCGGCAGGAAAGAGAGCCCGCTCCAGAAATGTGGGGTGCAGGGGGTCACCCCCTGCCCGCCGGAGGCTTCTTCACTTACCCCAATCTGCCGGCAAAATGCGCTGCAATCTGACCACGGCTGGCAATCCAGACATCCGGCGCGCCGGTCACATGTTTCAGAAATTCCTCGAAGGCCCAGATGCGCCCGGGCCGCCCGATGATCCGCAGATGCAGCCCGAGGCTCATCATCTTCGGGTTTCCAGCCTCACCCTCGCGGTGCAGCTGGTCGAACGTATCGCGGGCATAGTCCAGCCAGGCGCGCGGGGTGAGCGAGGGGTCGGTCCACATCTTCATGTCGTTGGTGTCGAGCTGATAGGGCAGAATGACGATGGGCCGACCCGGCATGGTCTCCCGGTCCCAGAAGGGAACATCGCCGGAATAGTCATCCATGTGATAAAGATAGCCTGCCTCGATCAGCAGCCGGCGCGTGGCCGGCGTGTGCAGATAGCGGCTGAGCCAGCCAATCGGGCGTTCCCCTGTCGTCTGCGCGATGCTGGTGGTTGCCTTGGCAATGAACTCCCGTTCCTGCGCCTCTTCGAGCCTGAATTGGTGAATCCAGCGCCAGCCGTGGCTCACGGGCTCATGCCCCAACTGCCGGATAGCCGCGGCAATCTCCGGATGGTTCTCCAGGCTCATCGCCGCCACCGTCCAGCTTGCCATCACCCGGTAGCGCTGCAGCAACTCCACCACCCGCGGCGCGCCAGCCTTGATGCCGTAGAGATAGTTGCTTTCATTTCCATAGTTGCGGATCGGCGCCTTCAGATGGATGCCAAGCTCGTCTACCGGTTCCATCCCCTTGTCGCCGCGCGCGACCGTCATTTCCGAGCCTTCTTCGACGTTCACCACGATGGAAAGCGCGACTTTCGCGCCGCCCGGCCAGTCGATGCGTTCCTGATGCATGCCCGTCTCCCGATGTTCCCAGACACTTGCATCGCGTGCGCAAGGCTCGCAAGCCCTGCTCGACTTTGACGACGATGCTGGCATGAAGGCACCATGATCCGTCCTGCCCACCCTGAGGAACTTCCCCTCCTCGCTGAGATCGAGGATGCAGCCGCTGAGGCCTTTCGAGAAACCTCCATGGCGTTTGTGCTCAGCCTGCCAAAAGCCCCGCTCCAGCCAACGGCCGAGATTCGTGAGCCCGTTTTCATTTGGGCTTCGGTCGATGCCGAAGACCGGCCGGTCGGCTTTCTTGAGGCGGAAATCATCGAAGGCTGGCTGCATGTGCTCGAAATTTCGGTGCACCCGCTGTGGCAGCATCAGGGCCGCGCCCGCGCTCTGCTCGATACCGCCGCCGCACTCGCCCGCAGCCGCAGGCTGGCCCGCCTCTCCCTCACCACCGACGCAGAAATTCCCTGGAACGGCCCCTCCTATCGCCGCATGGGCTTTGCGGTGCTTGCTCCCGCCAATACCCCCCACTGGCTCGCCGACATCCTTGCGTATGAAATCAGCGAGGGCTTCGATCCCTCTCGCCGCATCGCCATGGCCAGGCTGCCATGAGTTTCCGCGCGGAGTCTGCCCCGCAGGACTGGTCCGCCATCGCCAGGCACCTTGCCGCCCATGGCCATGCCTTGAGCGGCGCACCCCGGCAGTTTGCCGGAGGCCTAGCCAACCTCAACTATCTGGTGGAGCTGAACGGCGCACCCGCCATATTCCGCCGTCCCCCTGACGGAAATCTCGCCCACGGCGCATCCGACATGGTGCGCGAAGCGACTGTCCTGTCTGCCCTTGCCCCGCATTTCCCACTCGCCCCGCAGCTGCTGCACATCTGTGTCGACCCCGCCATCATCGGCGTCCCCTTTCAGCTGCTTGAGTATCGCGCCGGGGTCGCGGTAGGCGGTACCCTGCCGCCCGGATTTTCTGCTGCAGACGCGCCATGGATGCTCCACGCCCTCACCTCCGCCCTGGCCACCCTGCACCTGCTGAAGCCGGCCGCCATCGGCCTTGCTGACCTCGGTCGCTCCACCGGCTTTGCAGAGCGGCAGCTGCGTGGCTGGACGAAGCGCGCCGAGGCTGCCTTTGCAGCTGATCGCTCCTCCGTCCTGGATCTGTTGCTTGCCCGGCTTGCAGACTCCCTTCCCCCGGATCCGCCCGCCCGCTTGCTGCACATGGACCCCAAATTCGACAATTTGCTCCTCCTGCCGCCCGAGCGCCGTGCGAGCGCATTGATTGATTGGGACATGGGAACGCTTGGGCCTCCTGCCTTCGATCTGGCCGTGCTGCTGTCCTACTGGATCGAGTCAGGGGACCCGTCGGATGTTCACGCGCTGGCCGCCTTGCCGTCGCTCGCTCCCGGCTGGCCTCGGCGCTCTGCTGTCATTGCTGCCTACACCGCTGCCGCCGGCGCTCTTCCGCCAAACCTCGGCTGGCATCTCGCGCTCGCGCGCCTTCGGCTCGCCACTGCCTGGATGCAACTCTATCGCTTGTGGCAGCAGGGAGGTCTCAGCGGCGCGCGCTACAGCGGCTTTGCGACGCTTGCTGCGGCCATTGTAGCGCAGGCGAATGATCAGTTCGGAGAGACAGCATGATCGACTTTTCCATTCCGCAAAGCCTCGCCGAGCTTGCTGCCCGTGTCCGCGCCTTTGTGGTCGACGAAATCATCCCCTATGAGCGCGATCCCCGTCTCGGCCAGCATGGACCGACCGACCCGATGCGCCAGGAGATGGTGGAGCGTGCCCGCGCGGCCGGTCTGCTGAGCATCCAGACCCCGACCCGCTTCGGCGGCATGGGCCTCACCCACTGCGAAACTGCAGTGGTACTGGAAGCCGCAGGCTGGTCCACGCTGGGCCCCGTTGCCATGAACTGCGCAGCACCTGATGAGGGCAACATGTTCATCCTCGACAAGATCGCCAGCGACGTGCAAGCCGAGCAGTATCTGCGTCCCGTTGTCGAAGGTCACCGCCGCACGGTCTTTGCCATGACCGAGCCGGAAGGAGCAGGCTCCGACCCGGCCCAGTTGAAGTCCGAGGCCCTGTTCGACGGTAAAACCTATACCATCAACGGCCTGAAATGGCTGATAACCGGAGCCCGGGGCGCAAAAACCTGGATCATCATGGCCAAGGTCCCGGAAAATCCCCACGGGCGGTCTGGCCCCACCCTCTTCCTCTGCGAAGGCGACACACCAGGCATCGAGATCGAGCGGATCATGAACTCGATGGACCGCAACTATGTCGAAGGCCATGGCGTGGTGCGCTTCGACAATCTCACCTTGCCGGCCTCGGCCGTGCTGGGCGAGGTGGGCGAGGCCTTCCGCTATGCCCAGATGCGCCTCGCGCCTGCGCGGATGACCCATTGCATGCGCTGGATCGGCGCCGCCGCCCGCGCGCACAGCATCGCCATCGACCATGCCCGCACCCGCACCGCCTTCGGCAAGACGCTGGGCGAGCATCAGGGCGTGTCCTTCCTGCTGGCGCAGAACGAGATCGACCTGAAGGTCTCGCGCCTGCTCACCTGGCAGACCGCCTGGCTGATGGACCAGGGCATTAAGGGCCGGCACGAAAGCTCCATCGCCAAGGCCGAGATTTCCGAGCGGCTGTTCCAGGTGACCGACCGCTGCGTGCAGGTGCTTGGCGGAATCGGCGTGACCGACGAGACGGTGGTGGAAATGATCTACCGCGACATGCGCCCCTTCCGCCTCTATGATGGCCCGACCGAGGTCCACAAGTTCGCCATCGGCCGCCAGCTTATGCGCCAGGGCTCCGAGTTCGCAGGCACGCCGCTGGCCGACGGCCTGCCCGTCCCCTATGCAAAGGCCGCCGAGTGAGCGACCCGGCCGGGCGCGCTGTCTGGCAGGGTAGATTCCTCGAGGCCCATGTCGCGCCCTGGGGCGATGGCGGCCAGTGGGAATATGTGAAGCGCACCCGCGGCATCCAGGCCGCCGTGATCCTTGCGCTTACCGATGCGCGCGAGATCGTTCTGGTCGAACAGTATCGCCCGCCGCTCGGCCGCCAATGCATCGAACTGCCCGCCGGCCTGGTGGGCGACGAGACCGCTGACGAAAGCGTCTTTTCCTCGGCCAAGCGCGAGCTGCACGAGGAAACCGGCTTCGAGGCGGCCAATTGGGAAGCCTTCGGCGAATTCGCCTCCTCGCCCGGAATGGTGGGCGAGATCTTCCACTTCTACCGCGCGACCGGCCTCACCCGCACCGGCGAAGGCGGCGGCGTCTCGAACGAGGGGATCACCGTGCATGTGGTTCCGCTGGCGGAGCTTCCGGCCTTCCTCGCCAAGGCCCGCGCCCGGGGCTGCGCGATCGACACCCGGCTCCTTATCGGCCTCTCGCTCGTCTGAGCAGCTCCACCCGGATCGCGCTCGCAAGCGGGGTGGTCCGGGCTTCGTCCAGCTTCGTGATCCACGCGGTGGGGGTGATCCCGTCCTGCGCCACGGCTTCGTCGAAGGCCGCCCAGAAATCGGGCTCCAGCGCGATCGAGGTGCGGTGGCCCTGGATGGTGAAGGAGCGCTTGGTGAGCATTTGAGGGGCTTAGCGGATCAGGCGGCCGGCGGCATAGCCGCCGAGTCCGCTTGGGGGGGAGCGGTCAATGGGAAAGGAAGGAAGGTCGCGGCGGAGCCGCGAGTCGTCGGACAGGTTCGGCGGGCTTATGCCCGCCGCCCTGCCGGCCGTGACTTCGGCGAGTCCGTGGACCTTCGCACGATTGCTGCGCAATCCTGCTCCAGGCCACGGCCGCCTTCGTCAGTACATATGCTGCCCGCCGTTGACCGACATCGTCGAGCCGGTGATGAACCCGGCATCCTCCGAGCACAGGAACACCACCGCGCGCGCGATCTCCCCGGCGTTGCCAAGCCGGCCCACCGGGATCTTGGCGACGATCTTTTCCAGAACGTCCGGCGGAACCGCTGCCACCATGTCGGTGTCGATATAGCCCGGCGCGATCGCGTTCACGGTCACGCCGAACTTCGCGCCTTCCTGCGCCAGCGCCTTGGTGAAGCCGTAGATGCCGGACTTCGCCGCAGCATAGTTCACCTGGCCATATTGGCCGGCCTGCCCGTTGATCGAACCGATGTTCACGATCCGGCCCCAGCCGCGCTGGCGCATGCCCGGGAAGGTCGCCTTGGCGGTGTTGAAGCAGCCGCCAAGGTTCACGTCGAGCACCTCTTTCCAGGCCTCGAAGCTCATCTTCAGCAGCGTGCCGTCGCGCGTGATCCCGGCGTTGTTAACCACCACGTCGATGGGGCCAAGCTCGGCCTCGATCGCGGCCACATTGTCCAGCGTCGCCTGGTGGTCGCCCACATTCCACTTCCAGGCCTTGATGCCGTGGCGGTCGGTGAAGGCCTTGGCCCGCTCCTCCGATCCGACATAGTTGGCAGCAACGGTGAACCCCGCCGCCTTCAGCCCCGAACAGATAGCCTCTCCGATCCCCCGGGTTCCCCCCGTGACCAGTGCAACGCGCGCCATAAGCCTCTCCCCATGCTTGTTTGGGCAAAGCTAGACGTGGGTTAACCCGCGCACAAGCGGCAGCGAGGCTCCGTCGTCAGGAAATCCAGCCGGCCAGCGACTCGCCCAGGATGGTCTTCAGCATCGCCATCCCCTCGTCCGAGGTGTTGAGGCAGGGCAGCGCTGCATAATGGGTGCCGCCATGCTCAAGGAAGGCGTCGCGCGCTTCCTCGGCAATTTCCTCCAGCGTCTCGATGCAGTCCGCCGAAAAGCCCGGCATCAGCACCGCCACCTTTTTCACACCGGCCTCGGCCATCTCTTCCAGCATCGGCTGGGTGTAGGGCTTCAGCCATTCGGCCCGGCCGAACAGGCTCTGGAAGGCGATCGGCATCTGCTCGGCCGTCATCCCCATCGCCTCGCGCAGCAGGCGGGCAGTCTTCTGGCACTGGCAATGATAGGGATCACCCAGGTCCAGCGTCCGGCGCGGCATGCCATGGAAGCTCAGCACGATCCGGTCGGGCGTGAAATCCAGCGCCGCCAAGCTCCTTTCCAGCGAGGTCTTCAGCGCCGCGATGTGCGCGGGATGGTCGTGATAGGGCGGCATGGTGCGCAGCGCGGGCATCCAGCGCTGGCCGTTTGCCCAGCGGAACAGCTCGTCCGACACGCTGCCCGTGGTGGCGCCCGAATATTGCGGATAGAGCGGCGCCACGCAGATCCGGTCGCAGCCTTGCGCCTTCAGCCAGTCCAGCCGCTCGGCCATCGCCGGATTGCCATAGCGCATGGCATAGTCGACGATCACATTCGGGCCGAACGAATCCGCCAGGCCCTTGGCCTGCAGCTTGGTGATCTGCTTCAGCGGGCTTTCGTTCGCCTCCCGGTCCCAGATCTTCGCATAATTCGCCGCCGTGGTCTTTGGCCGGGTGTTCAGGATCACCAGTTGCAGCAGCGGCTGCCACAGGATTGGCGGAATCTCCACCACCCGCCGGTCCGACAGGAACTGGTCGAGATATTTGCGCACGGCCGGCGGGTCGGGCGCATCGGGCGAGCCCAGGTTCACGAGCAAAAGCCCGACCTTGCCCGTGACAACGGGCGGATGACTTGTCGGAAGCATCATCTAGGCCGTGTAGGCCCGGGCGAGCGGCAGGTTGCGCGCGCGTTTGCCGGTTGCAGCCGCAAGCGCATTGGCAAGCGCGGGCGCT
>JBGTBK010000145.1:0-8925 GCA_041749355.1 Sandaracinobacter sp.
CTCGAAATAGCCGGTGGCAAGGCCCTTGCCATCGCCCAGGCGAACGGGCGCGAAGTGCCGGGCGAAAAAGGTGGCCGGGTCTGCTTCAGGGTCGGCGCAGGCGGCCTGCCAGTCCGTGGCGGTTGTCAGGCCGGAGGCGTCCGTGCGCTTCAACAGGCGGGGGCAGGCGCGGCGGAAGGCCTCGAGCGCCTGTGGAGTTGCGGCGAAGGCGGCCGGGATTTCGGTGCGGGTTGCGACTGCCGGCTTCGGCGTTGCAGCAGGTGGAGGTGCAGGTGCTTGGGCAGGCGAAACGGGCGTACTTGGCTGCGGGGTGGTGCAGGCACCGAGAAGGGCTGCCGCGGCAAGCGCGGCGAGCCTGCCCCTGGCCGGGCTCACGCCTCTTCGTCGGTCGCGACGAGCAGCCAGGCGGGATCGTCAGACGCGGTGTGGCGGCTGAAGGTCCACAGATCATGGGTCTGGACCGACTGGTTCGGGTCGCCGGCGATAACCCGGCCTTCGGGGTCGCGGGTCACGGTCACGATCTCGGCGTCGAAGCGGACGGTGATCTCGGCCATGGTGCCGTTCATGTGGGCGCCGACGATCTGGGCGCGGTCGACCTGGAGCAGGCGATTCTCGACCCGCTCGCCGGACGACTTGCGGGCTTCGAGCGCCGCGCGGAAGTTTGCGATCATCTCGTCGGAGACATAATCAGTCAGATGGTCGATGTCGCCGTTCCAGAAGCCTTCGAGCACCATGGCATATGCACCCTGAGCACCGGCCAGGAAGCGGTCGGCTGTGAACCCACGATCGGCGCGGGCCACCTGCTCGAGCCCGGGGCGGACATCCGGGGCGACATCTGCCGGAAGATCGATGGCGATGGGGGCGTCGGGTTCGGACCGGCCCCGACCGACCGGGCGGACGGCATCGGTGCTGGCCGGGCGGAAGGGATCCGCCACGGGCTTTTCATGCCCGGTGCGGCGGCCGAGCACATGGTAGAGCCGGAGGCCGATGAAGCCTGCCAGCATCGCCAGAAAGAAGATCTCGACCCAACCGCTCTGCATGTCCTGCGCCTCACATTGTCGGCGCACCCGTCGGATGCGCCCAAGCTGGACCGGCACACTCGTCGAGTGGCAGCCAGCCCACATGTCCCCGACACTTGTTTACGGTTGCAACGGGGCAAGATGCAACCATCAATCCAGAAATAGGCAATCGGCCGCAAGGCACAAGTGCAGCCTCTATGTGCAGGCGACACCCGGGCTGCGAAAGGGGCGGGTCGTCGCACCCGGCCGGGGTGCAAGCGGTGCAGGCACCTTTCGGACATGGCCGCGCGGCTTGCGGGCCGGGGCCAGCGCTGCTAGCCCGCGCCGCAATCCAGCCTGTCGGGGCGCGTGCCAGTGCCCTGCGCATCACGAGAGCCAGCACATGACCGAAATCACGCCCGAAGCTGCCGAAGCCCTTGCAAATGGCGCCGATCTTGCCCCGCATGCGGGAATCCTCGCGCAGTATGTGAAGGACCTGTCGTTCGAGAATCCGAACGCGCCCGGTTCATTGCAGATGCAGGGCCAGCCCAAGATCGAGATCAACGTGAATGTGAACGCCCGTGCCGGCGGTCAGGACATGTATGAAGTCGAGCTGAAGATCGACGCATCGGCCCGCGCGCCCGACAACAGCCTCGCCTTCCAGGTGGAGCTTCTTTACGCCGGGCTGTTCCGGCTGACGGGCGCCCCGCAGGAAGCGATCGAGCCCTTCCTGATCGTGGAAGCCCCGCGGATCCTGTTCCCCTTTGCCCGCCGCGTGATCGCGGACGTCGTTCGCGACGGCGGTTTCCCCCCGCTGATGCTGGAGCCGATCGACTTCGGCGGCCTCTATCTGCAGCAGCTGGAAGCGCGCGGTGCTGCCGGCGACCAGCCGATGGGCAACGCCTGATCCTGAGGCAGGGCAGGGGCCCGGCCCGCCTATGTCGCTGATCCGCGCTGCAACCACGGTTGGCGGCTTCACGCTGATGTCCCGCTTTGCCGGGTTCGCGCGCGATCTGCTGATGGCGCGCTTCCTTGGCGCGGGCTTTGCCGCAGACGCTTTCCTTGTCGCGTTCCGCCTGCCCAACCTGTTCCGGTCGCTGTTTGCCGAAGGGGCCTTTTCGGCGGCCTTCGTGCCGATGGTTTCGGCAAAGCTGGGCCGCAAGGATGGTGGCGTTGCCGATGTGCGCGCAGGGCTGGACTTCACCGAGCAGGCGCTGGCGCTGCTGACGCCCATATTGCTGGTCTTCTCGGCGCTGTTCATGCTGGCAGCCGGCCCGATCGTCTGGCTGATGACCGGGGGCTTCCAGGATGGCGACCCGGAAAAGCTGGCCTTCACCACTGAGCTGACCCGGCTGACCTTTCCCTATCTGCTGCTGATTTCCATTACCGCGCTGCTGGGCGGTGTTCTGAACGCAGTCGGCCGCTTCTGGGTGAATGCGGCAGCGCCAATCCTGCTGAACGCTGCGATGGTGGGCGCGCTGCTGTTCTTCCGCGGCGACACCGCTGTCGAGACGGCGCGCGCGCTTGCCGCGTCGGTGACGGTTGCCGGCATGCTTCAGCTGCTGTGGCTTGCCTGGGGCTGCCACCGCGCCGGCCTGCTGCCACGCCTGCGCTGGCCCCGGATGACAGGCGAGACCCGCACCCTTTTGCGTCGCATCGGGCCGGCGGCGCTTGGTGCGGGCGCGACGCAGGTGAACCTGCTGGTGTCGACCATGATTGCAGCCCGGCTTCTGCCACAGGGCTCGGTTTCCTACCTCTATTATGCGGACCGGCTGAACCAGCTTCCGCTTGGCATGATCGGGATCGGCATGGGGGTGGCGCTGCTGCCGACGATGGCGCGGCTGCTGGGGGCCGGCAATCCGGACGCCGCCGTGCACCAGCAGAACCGGGCGATCGAGTTCGTTCTGCTGCTGAGCCTGCCGGCTGCCTTTGCCTTCGTAGCCGCCGCTGAACCCATCATTTCGGCGCTGTTCCAGCAGGGCGAGTTCGGCCGCGACGACACGGTCGGCGCCTATAGGGCGCTGCAGGCCTTTGCGCTGGGGCTGCCGGCCTATGTGCTGATCAAGGTGCTGACGCCGGGCTTCCACGCCCGGGGCGACACCCGCACGCCGATGCGCATCGCCATTGTTGCGATTGCAGCCAATCTGCTCGGCAACCTCACCCTTATCTGGTGGTTCCAGCATGTCGGGATCGCGCTTGCGACCGCGCTCTCGGCCTGGCTCAACGTGGTGTTGCTGTGGTGGTTCCTGCACAAGCGGGGCGACTACCGGGCTGACGCGGGCGTGCTGTCTACTGTTCCCCGCATGGTGGCGGCCGGCCTGCTGATGGCAGCCGCCCTGTGGTTCGCCTCGGACCTGGTGATGCCCTATACGCAAGGCTCCGGCACCCAGCGGCTTGGCACGCTGGCCCTGCTGGTGGGCGGCGGGGTTCTTGTCTATTTCGGGGCCGGCTATGCGCTTGGGGCCTACAGCCCGCGCCAGCTTGTGTCCGCCTTCCGCAGGGGTGCTGCATGATCATCGTTTCGGGCATCCAGCCCACCGGCTCGCTTCATCTGGGCAATTATCTGGGGGCCATCCGCAACTGGGTGCTGATGCAGGACGCGCTGGGGGCGGGAGACCGGGCCTGGTTCTTCATTGCCGACATGCACGCCATCACCCTGTTCCAGGATCCGGCCGAGCTGAAGCAATCCACCCGCGAGATCGCTGCTGCGCTTATGGCGGCCGGCATCGACCCGGCGAAATCGGTGCTGTGGAACCAGAGCCAGGTTGCCGAGCATGCCGAGCTTGCCTGGGTGCTGGCCTGCACGGCGCGCATGGGCTGGCTGAACCGGATGACGCAGTTCAAGGAAAAGTCGGGCAAGGACCGGGAAGGCGCGTCCGTCGGGCTCTACACCTATCCAGTGCTGCAGGCGGCCGATGTGCTGCTCTACAAGGCAACCCATGTGCCGGTCGGTGACGACCAGAAGCAGCATCTGGAACTGGCGCGCGACATCGCGACCAAGTTCAACACCGATTTCGGCCGGGAGCTGTTCCCGCTGCCCGAGCCGACCATCCCGCCGTCGAGCCCACGGGTGCGGTCTTTGCGGGACGGCAGCGCCAAGATGTCGAAGTCCGACCCTTCGGACCAGAGCCGGATCAACCTCACCGACAGCGAGGAGGAGATCCGCAACAAGCTGAAGCGCGCGAAGACCGACCCTGAGCCGTTGCCGGCTTTGGTGGAGGGGCTGGAGGCAAGGCCCGAGGCGCGGAACCTGGTCGAAATCTACGCAACTCTGTCGGGCAGCAGCCTGGCGCAGGTGCTGGGCGAGTTCGGCGGGCAGGGCTTCGGGGCCTTCAAGCCGGCACTTGCGGACCTTGTGGTCGCAAAGCTCGCCCCGATGAACGCGCGCTACCGCGAGCTGCTGGCGAACCCGGCCGCGATCGATGCGGCGCTCGCCGAAGGGGCAGACAAGGCCCGCGCCGTTGCGCGCGAGACCATGCGCGAGGTTCGCGAGGCGGTTGGGTTCCTCGGGTCTTGAAAGGGCGAAGCTGATGCTGCCGGGCTTGCGCATCGGCCATGCCCACTGCCAGGTTGCGCGCACCGGGGTGACCTTGCTGTTGCCGGACGCGCCTGTGGTGATGGCGTGCGACGTTCGCGGCGGAGGGCCCGGCACGCGGGAAACCGATGCGCTGGAGCCGACCACGCTGGTCGAGCGGGTGCACGGGCTGGTGCTGGCCGGGGGCAGCGTCTTCGGCCTTGAGGCGGCATCCGAGCTTGCGGTGATCCTTGCCCGTGCCGGCATAGGCCTGCAGGTCACCGACGACGTTTGCGTGCCGGTTCTGCCGTCCGCCATCCTGTTCGATCTGGCCAATGGCGGGGACAAGGGCTGGGCGCAGATCGGCGGGGCAGAGCCGCCCTATCGCCGGCTGGCGCACGAGGCCTTTGCGGCCCTGTCGGGGGAAGCCGGGGAAGGGCCTGTTGGCGCGGCTTTCGGTGCACGAGCCGGCAGCCGGGCTGGTGGGATCGGGATCGCGCGGGCAACATTGGACGGCGGCGGGCAGGTGGCGGCTCTGATCGCGGTCAACTGCTTTGGCGAAGTGGAGGCCGGAGAGCCGCCGCGAACCGGTGCTGTTCCCATGCCCAAGCTCGGGGGCCGCACGCAGGTGTATGGGGAGGGCAACACCACCATTGGCGCGGTCGTGACCGACGTGCCGCTGACCCGCCCGGCGGCGAAGCGGCTGGCGATGATGGCGCATGACGGGCTTGCGCGGGTGATCCGCCCGATCCACACCCCGTTCGATGGCGACAGCCTGTTCGCGATGAGCCTGTCGCCGGACAGCCCTGCGCGGGTCGAGCCGTTGCTGCTGGCCGAACTTGGCACCCGGGCGGCCGATTGCGTGGCGATTGCCGTGCGGCGGGCGGTGGGGCTTGCGGCATGACATACGACGACGCCTCCTGGCATTCTGGCGGCGACTTTCCGGAAGGGCTGCCGCCCGAGGCGGGCGGCACGCACATCGGCATGTTCGTCGCCTGGATGCTGCTGAACGGCCAAGGCAGCGCGCTTCATGCCGAAGAGCCCGGTGCGCTTGCCTTGCTGGCCGATCGCACGATGACGCCTGGCCAGTGGTTCCTGCACCACTGCGACGGCAAGTTTACCGACGAGGATCTGTCCGACGAAGGCAATCGCTTTGCGCAGGCCTATTACGCCTATGACGAGGAGCGCTACGAAGAAGGCGAGCCGACCTGGCTGTCGGACTATGCCAAGAGCTTTCCGGACGCGGCAGACGCCTACAGCGTGCCGGATGACTGGGCGAGTTTTGACCGGCTTGCGCCGATCCTGGCGCAGCGGTTCGCGATGTGGCGCGGGTTGGAACTGGGCAGGGGATAGAGATGGCCTTCGAGACGCTGATCGTTGAGCAGAAGGGCGCCGTGACGGTCGTCACGCTGAACCGCCCGCAGGCACTGAATGCGCTGAACAACCAGGTGCTGCAGGAACTGCTGCAGGCCTTTGCCGCCTATGATGCGGACGCCACGCAGCGCTGTGCGGTGCTGACCGGAAGCGCCAAGGCCTTTGCGGCCGGCGCCGACATCAAGGAAATGCAGCCGCAGGGCGTTGGCGACATGTTCGGCGACAATTATTTCGCCGGCTACGAACTGCTGACCAGAACCCGCAAACCCATCATCGCCGCGGTTGCCGGCTATGCGCTTGGCGGCGGCTGCGAGCTTGCGATGATGTGCGACCTGACCATTGCCGCCGACACCGCGAAGTTCGGCCAGCCCGAGATCAAGCTGGGGGTCACGCCGGGCATGGGCGGCTCGCAGCGGATGGCGCGCGCCATCGGCAAGGCCAAGACGATGGACATGTGCCTGACCGGCCGGATGATGGACGCAGTGGAAGCCGAAGCCTCGGGCCTGGTTGCGCGCGTCGTGCCGGCTGCTGACCTGCTGGACGAGGCGATGAAGGTGGCCGAGACGATTGCCGCCATGCCGCCGCTTGCAGCGCTTGCGGTGAAGGAGCAGGTGAATGCCGCTTTCGAGACGACGCTGGCCCAGGGCGTGCTGTTCGAGCGGCGGCTGTTCCACGGGCTGTTCGGCACCCAGGACCAGAAGGAAGGCATGACTGCCTTCATCGAGAAGCGGCCCGGAAACTGGGTGGGGAAATAGGTCAACAGGCCTTCCCCATTCGTTGACGCTGCGGGCGGGCAGGCGTAACCCGCCGACGCAGACCTGAGGAGACGGCGGCATGGCAGCGGATGGCATCGAGCAACGGCTTCGCGCCCTGCACCGCGCGCCCGAGCTGGATGTGATCCTGCCGCTGGTGGGTGCCGCCCGTCTGGGGGCCGAGCGCGAGGCAGTGCTTGCCCGTGCGTCGGGCCTGCTTGGCGAGCTTCGCGCCGCCGAGATGGACGGCTGGGTGAACCGCTTCCTGCAGCAGTATCGGCTGAACACCGCCGAGGGGAAGGCGCTGCTGAGCCTTGCCGAAGCCTTCCTGCGGGTGCCTGACAGCGACACGGCTGACCTGCTGATCCGCGACAAGCTTGGCGAGGCCGAGTGGCAGCGCTTTGCCGGCCAGTCGGACAGCGCACTCGTGAACAGCGCGACCTGGGGCCTGGTGATCACCCGAGCGCTGGTGAAGGAGGACGGTGGCACGCTGAAGCGGCTGGTTGCGCGCGCCGGCGAGCCCTTCGTCCGCACCGCTGTTGGCGCCGCCATGAAGCTGATGGCGCAGATCTTCGTGATGGGCCGCACCATCGACGAAGCGCTGAAGCGGGCCGACGACAAGGACTACCGGGACTTCACCGCCAGCTTCGACATGCTGGGCGAGGCCGCGCGCACGCAAGCCGATGCCGACCGCTATGCCCGCGCCTACACCGATGCGCTGGAAAGCGTGGGCCGGCAGGGCAATCGGCGGGCGCACAGCATTTCGGTCAAGCTGTCGGCGCTGCACCCGCGCTATGAAACCGCCCATGCCGACCAGTCGCTGCCGCATCTGAAGGGCGTGATCGCCGATCTTGCCCGCCGCGCCGCCGCGCTGAACGTGGGGCTGACGATCGACGCGGAGGAGCAGGACCGGCTGCTGCTGTCGCTCGACATCATCGAGAGCGTTGCGCGTCTGCCCGATCTGAAGGGCTGGGACGGGCTGGGAATGGCGGTGCAGGCCTATGGCAAGCGCGCCCGTCCGCTGGTCGACTGGGTGGAGGCGCTGGGGGCCTCGACCGGCCGCCGGATCCAGGTGCGCCTTGTGAAGGGCGCCTATTGGGACAGCGAGATCAAGCGCGCACAGGAACTGGGCCTGTCGGGCTATCCGCTGTTCACGCGCAAGCCGGCGACCGACGTGTCCTATCTTGCCTGCGCCAGATCGATGCTGGCCAGCCCGCACATCTATCCGGCCTTCGCAAGCCACAATGCGCTGACCGTTGCGACCATCGCCGAATGGGCAGGCGGGCGCCGCGATTTCGAGTTCCAGCGCCTGCACGGCATGGGTGCGGGCCTGTACGAGCGGATGGTGCGCGAGGAGGGCTACAGCTGCCGGCTGTATGCGCCGGTCGGTGGGCATCGTGATCTGCTCGCCTATCTGGTGCGGCGCCTGCTGGAGAATGGCGCCAACTCGAGCTTCGTGCACCAGTTGGCCGACACCAGCGTTTCCGAAGCCGAGCTGCTGGCGGACCCGGCCGAGAAGGTTTCGGCCGTGGGCGGCAGCCAGCATCCGGCGATCCCGTTGCCCACGGACATCTTCCCTGGCCGGCGAAACTCCGCCGGGATGGACCTTGCCGACGAGCATACTCTGTCTGCGCTGGAAGGGCGGATTGCTGCCGCAATGGCGCAGCCGCACCATGCAGCGCCCCTTCTGGCCGGCGCGGACGGGGAGGGGGCTTCCCGCCCGGTCCTGAACCCGGCAACCGGCGCCCTTGTCGGCCATGTGGTGGAGGCAAGCGACGACCATGTGCAGCAGGCGCTATCGGCGGCTGACGCTGCTGCCCCGGGATGGGCGGCGACCCCCGTTGAGGCGCGCGCTGCAGCACTGGAGCGGCTGGCGGACCTGCTGGAGGCTGATGGCGATGCGCTTCTGGCTCTGCTGCAGGCCGAGGCCGGCAAGACGCTTGGCGACGCGGTTGCCGACCTTCGCGAGGCGGTGGACTTCTGCCGCTACTATGCGGTCGAGGCCCGTCGCCAGTTCCAGACCGTCCAGCTGCCCGGGCCGACCGGCGAGGCGAACACGCTGGAGCTGTTCGGGCGCGGCGTGTTCCTGACCATTGCGCCCTGGAACTTCCCGCTCGCGATCTTCCTTGGGCAGACGGTTGCGGCCCTGGTTGCCGGCAATGCCGTGGTTGCAAAGCCCGCGCCGCAGACTCCGCTGATCGCCGCTCGGGCGGTTCGGCTGGCCCACAAGGCCGGCATTCCGGCCGATGTGCTGCAGCTGTTACCGGGTGCCGGCGAGGTGGGGGCC